>JBCBJE010000017.1:0-15137 GCA_038523735.1 Cyanobacteria bacterium J06626_18
GATCGCACTTCCTAATAGCGATAGATTGGCCTCAGCTTACCGATTTTTTACTGCTTTTAGAGTTCGCCAACAGTGTCCTCCAGGCTCTTGAGACAAGTATTGAAACCCTTTCCTTCAACGAAAAACTCTGGCTACTTGAACGAATTGTGCAGCTTTTACGAGCTCCCCAATCTGTGAGCCAAGGCAATTGGACTAACTCACTGGCTACGATGGCCGAAGACTCTGATATTCAAGCTGAGATAACTCGTATCAACAACGAGTTCATGGTTGCTGAAACCGATAGTCTGGGGACTTTATGAGCATTCAAAGAGGACAAATCTACTTTGTCAATCTGAATCCGTTTAAAGGTCGTGAGCAAGCAGGAGAACGGCCAGTTCTTGTACTTTCCGAAAATTCTATCAATCGCTTGCCGCTCGTGATTGCTGTTGTTGTAGGAACAAGGGGAAGCAATGTTCGCCGCGAATATCCAACGAATGTCCGCGTTTCTTCAGCCGAAAGTGGTTTACTTCAGAGACTGTTTTTCTCTGCTTCCAAATCCGATCTTTAGATCCAAAGCGTTTTCCCACAAACCCCGCAGGGCAACTTTCTGATAGCAAGATGATAGAAATCGAGACAGCTAATCCGTTACTGTCTGAGCTTGTAGCTTTGCGATGATTTCTGTTAACCGTTAGCTGAAATACCCAACAGTTCTAAAAACTGCGCTTCAGTGAGTTGGGGGATATTGTATTTCTCAGCTTTCTGGAGCTTGCTACCAGGGTTGTCGCCTACAACGATATAGCCAGTCTTGGAACTAGGCATCTTGGTGACTTTGCCGCCTGCTTCCACAATCAGTTTTTCCACTTGCTGGGGCGATAGGCTAGCAAGTCGCCCAGTGAGGACGACGGTTTTGTCAGCGAAGGGACGCGATGTTGATTTAGGGAGCGGCGTGTCTGTAGCGGCAGAAGACGCAGCCTCAGCAGCAGGTTGAGGTGTGGATTTTTCTGCTGTAGGGGACTTTGCGGCGGAACTAGTTTCTGTAGGGGGTACGGTAGATTGGGCAGGAGCAGTGTCTTCGGCTGTGGTTTCTGTCGCGGGTTCGGTGGGTGTGCCGGGGGCAGTTTTAGGAGTATCGGTATCTGCTATGGCCGATTGGGCATCGGCTTCAGCAACCGGTTCACTCGGGGGTGACTCGGGGGTGGCGGGTGGTGGAGCCTGAAGTTGCTCCTCTAACTGGGCAATGGTGCGGTTGGCTTCTTGCAGATTGTCGAGCAGGAGCGATCGCTCCTGCGTCAACTTAGCGGCCTGAATTTCCAGATTCGTCGCCCGATCTGTCGCTATGGTCAGAGCCTCAGCCGACTCCTGCGCCTGCTGCTCAAAAGAACGGACTCGCACTTCCAAAATGCTCAGGGTCGCTTGCGATGCTCGGAATGCCTCCTCCAGATCGGCCTTTTGAGCTGCCAACGTGCTGATGGTAGTCTGTGTTTGGTGGGCGGTTTCCTCACTCGCGGTTTGCTGAGCTGTCAAGGCATCAAGCTGTTGCTGTAAGGCTTGTATCTGCTGTTTAGCTTGGTTGGCTTCGGCTTGCGCTTGTTCCAGTTCGGTAACCAAAGCAGTTTCCTGGTCTGTAGCGGTGGATGTCAAAGCGGCTTGGGCGGTTTGCACATCATTCAGGGCTTGTTCTAGCTGTTGCCGCGTTGCTTCTAGGTCGTTTACTTGTTGCTGTAATCGGGCGAGTGCCGCCTGACTCTGGGCGAGTTCTGCCGTGAGCGTCTGTTGATTGGCGGTGAGTTCTGCCGTTTCCTGCTGATGCGATTGAGCAGCCTGCTCCCCCTCTTCGAGCTGTTGAGTAGCTGTCGCGAGCTGTTGCTCCAGTGACTGAGTCGTGTCTTGCGCCTCTGCTAAGGCTGCTTCCAAGGTTTGGTTGGTGGTGGTTAATTGGTCGCGATCGCCAGTCAACGTAGCAATCTCAGCTTCTAGGTCGCTCGTGCCGGTAGTCGCTTCCTCTAAAGACCGAGTCGATTGCTGCAATCGCTGCTCCAAGGTCGCGATCGTCTCCTGTGCGATTGTTAGCGTACTTTGTGTCGCCTTTAGCTCTTTGGCCACATCAGCATTACGTGCCTTGAGTGCACTGACTTCTGCCTGTGCTTGTTGGTAATTATCATCAGCGGTAGACCGTTCAGTCGCAATTTCCGACAGCCGCGCTTGAATGGATTGCACCTCCTGTTGCGCGTCAGTAACCTCCTGCTTGGCTTCGGCAACCTCGGTACGCGCTTGCGACAAATCCGCATTTAGGGTGTCTTTCTCCGCTCCCAGGGTCTGCATCTGTACTTGCAAGGACTCCATTGCTTGTTTGGAGAAGTCCAGAGCTTCCCGCAGCTTTTGATTATCCTTAGAGAGTGACTGATTGGTCTCCTGAAGATCTGCCTGAGCCGCTTGGGCGCCTTGAAGTTGTTGACTTCCCCGTCGCAGGCGATAGCCCAATAGAGACGCGAGCAAAAAGCCCAAACCCGTAAGCCCAGACAGAAGTTCGGTGGAGTAGTCCATGGCAGCTCTCCTCAAATTGCGAAGACAGACATCTTTAGTGTATGTGCGGCAAATATATCTGATGATTGAGCGAAGTCAAAGTCACCGGCATCTCCCCATAACTAATAACCAGCAACAAACAACCAATCCCCAAAGAATTGATGCTATCCTATAACTGACTCGGACCCATGCGGTCGCAACGCCCAAATCATGTCAGGACCGGAAGGTAGCAGCATTACGGGATGCTTGTAACAGGCGTGGCCTCCGGGTCTCTTTTATTATCTGGGGTCATGAAACGTTACGGTGGCCTAGTTAAGGTTTTGTTCGAGATTGTGTTGGTCGGTTAACCCCCGTGGCTAAGTTCAGAATTCGCTGCTTATCCTGGTTGAGAGATAGATAGGAGGAACTAGCATGGCGGGTTTCGGAGATCTCGTTCAGAAGGCGTTTTATCTGGGCGTGGGCGCAGCTTCCTATGCTGGAGAAAAAGCCAGCGGTACACTTAAAGATCTGCAAGGTCAAGCTCAAAAACTTGTGAACGAGCTAGTAGAGAGGGGTGAACTGACCGCTGAAGAGGCCCAGCAAGTTTTCAACAATATGATGCAGCAGGCTCAAGAAACGGCTGAAGCCAATTCCGGCTCAGCACCAGAGGGTCCCCGCCGCATCGAGATTTTGGAAGAGGAAACCAGTGGCTCAACGCCTGAGGTACAGGAAGCAGAAGCGCTTCGCGAGCAGGTTGATGCCCTCCGCCAACAGCTTGATGATCTGAAGCGCAAGGATGTCGGATGAACGATTGGGAAGTCTGGGCGAAGGACTTAAGCGAGTTTGTTGAAAATACAGCTCGTGCCACTGGAGAATGGGCTGAAGCCGCAATCGACAGAGCTATCGAGGTTGCCGATACCGTTGCCGATGAGGTTGAGAAGCAAGTAAGCCCCACCATAGAGCAATGGGCTGAGGGATTCTACAATGCGGTTGAACCGCTGGAACACAAGCTCGACGAAGAGACCGAGCGGATTTCTGAAGAGTTTGCAGCATTCGTCACACCGCTAATCACACCTTTGGCCGATAGCCTAGAAGCTTGGTTGGTAACCGTTGCAACCCCGGTTAGTCAAACCTTAGATCCCCTCGTCAATGAACACACTGCATGCGTAGGCTGTCGTCATTATCATGGGCAAGCCTATAGCGGCAATATGTTGGTTTGCGCCATGTATCCCTATGGCCCCGATCAGGAAAAATGCCCTGACTGGGAATCTACTTGGGATCAGCCGTTTAATAACGGATAGAAATGACCGACGGGTCCCTGTCCTTTGCCAATTCGCAATGAGTAGTGCAATGCCTGGGTAACGTATGCTTTGGCTTGCCGAACAGCAGCGAGTGTGTCATGCCCCAACGCTAGGTTGGCGGCGATCGCGGCTGAAAGCGTACAGCCCGTACCGTGGGTATCTGTTGTATCGACCACATCCGCCTTCAGCGTAAGCCGTTCTTTGCCGTCAAACCAGACATCGACTGCTCTAGCTTCCCCCGACATGCCCCCACCTTTCACAAGGACAGCCTGCGCGCCCAAAGCGTGGATCTTCGCAGCCGCCGCTTCCATATCAGCCAGCGTTGTGATTTCGAGACCGCTGAGGAGTTGGGCCTCGTAGCGGTTGGGAGTCAGCACAGTCGCTAAGGGAATGAGCGCATCGCGGAGTGTGGCAATCGCAGCTTCATCGATCAGCTGCGCCCCCGTGCGGGAAACCATCACCGGATCGACAACCCAAGTGTCTACCGGCGCGCTGGACATCGACTGCGCAACCGCCCGCATAATGTCGGCATTCAGCAACATCCCGAGCTTGGCACTTTTCACGTCAAGATCACTGACTACCGCATCGATCTGAGCTAACACAGCTGCCGGCGGCAAGGCATCGACACGGGTAACGCCACAGGTATTTTGAGCCGTCACACACGTCAAAGCACTGGCACCATGAACCTTGTGAAATGCAAAGGTCCTTAAGTCAGCCTGAATGCCAGCCCCTCCACCACTATCCGAACCAGCAATCGTCAGGGCAACAGGTGGAGTCAGTGAATGGGACATTCGCAAACAGGTCTAACGATTCGGTCGACGACGCTGGAGGAACTCGGGGATATCCAAGGTGCCACCGCCCCCGCTATTAGCTCCCGACGCCTGGGGTGGAACACTCAAGTTATTACGCTTTAGAGGGGTAATCCGAGCCGCATCAAGTTTGGCCGCTGGCTGAGCTTCCATGTTAAAGCCGGTCGCAATCACCGTAATTTGAACTTCGCCCTGTAGGCGGTCGTCAATCACAGCGCCAAAGATAATGTTGGCGTTAGGGTCAACCGCTTCGTAAATGATTTCAGCCGCCGCGTTCACCTCGTGCAGAGTCAGGTCGCTACCGCCTGTAATGTTGAAAACCGCTCCCGAAGCACCATCGATAGAAGATTCTAGAAGTGGCGAAGAGATCGCTGCGATCGCCGCCTCACGCGCCCGCGACTTACCCGAGCCCACCCCAATGCCCATCAACGCTGAGCCGGCATCAGCCATCACAGCGCGAACATCAGCAAAGTCAACGTTGACGAGTCCAGGAATGGTGATGATATCGGAGATCCCCTGAACGCCCTGACGCAGAATGTCATCCGCCGCCTGAAACGCTTCCTGCACCGGAGTTTGCTCCGAGATAACAGACAGCAACTTATCATTGGGAATAACAATCAGGGTATCCACCCGCGTTTGGAGGGCCGCAATCCCCTCCTCAGCCTGTGAGGTTCGCCGCCGCCCTTCAAACGTGAAAGGGCGAGTCACAACACCCACAGTCAGAGCCCCAGCCTCCTTAGCAACTTCAGCTACGACTGGAGCTGCACCTGTGCCTGTGCCGCCACCCATACCTGCCGTGATAAAGACCAAATCCGCTTCCTCCAAGGAAGCCGCCACTTCATCGCGCGACTCTTCTGCCGCTTTTTGGCCAATTGCGGGATTTCCACCGGCCCCTAATCCTCGGGTGAGCTTCTGACCAATCTGTAGCGTGTTGTCCGTAGCAACATTGGCCAAAGCCTGAGCATCCGTATTAACGGTCCAAAACTCAATTCCAGAAACGCCACTATCGATCATGCGATTGACGGCATTACAGCCGCCGCCGCCGACACCGATCACTTTAATCTTTGCGATATTGCTGGGCACAGTCTCACCGTTTAGGAGCATTTCTCTCGGAACTACTCTGGGTTTACTACTAGCGTGGTCAACGTAACCAGAGCCACCGATAGGCTGCAGGTAAGTGCCAACCCTATCATGAACTTCCCCAGACGAGACATACTCAGCGGGAGCGTGAGAGCCATTCGTCGGAAAAGCATCGGAATGAGCATCAAAGGGCGTTGAGTTGACAGACATAAAATCCAATCCTACGCAAAACTCAATTCCGAGCAAGCAAAACCCCAGACAATTTAGACAACTATAAAGTACTTCGGTTGAAAAACCAAACAGATAGACAGCTACCTAAAAATATCCAAAACCGTGAATATTCAACACTCTTTGGTTGAAAAGTCCGCGTTGTTCAACCTCGCTCGGACCAGCTCAAAAAAGCTACCTCATAAGAGCTAAATTTTCCCGTAAGTTCGCCGCATTTTTACCTTTTTTTAAGATAAAGCCTATGCCTGTAGATCTCATGGAGGTGTGATCGTCTTAATTGCGGGCGTCTCGGGATTGCTCAAATCAATATATTCGACCTCTGGAATATTGTCGGTACTCGTAAGAGAACGTAACTGAGCTAAGGTCGATAGCTGCCGCTCAAGCGTCTGAGGATCAAGAATGCCGAGGTGAACCGTACCAACTTGAGTATGAAGGATGACGTTGCTAGGAATTTGCCAATCGATTTCCGCAACAGTGATAGAAGTTCCCTGCAGCGCCTGATAGAGCATAGACCATTCACCCTGATATTGAGGATCAAATCCCTTGACCTTCAATTCAGGCAAGGGCGTATCGGGTGCAATAGTGGTGAAGTTAGATTGAGCCATCCAGTGTCCGCGAGAATCCAGTAAACCAGGCTGATGTGCTGGTTTACTGTCTTGAGCCTGGGTAGACAAAGGCTTTGGTTGCGTGGGAATAGTCACGGCGACTGGATGGCGCTCTTGAACGTAGACATTGAGGCGCGGCGGCAAGAGCTGTCGTGTCACTTCGGCATAAGACACCGGGGCCTGCGTTTGGATAAATTGAGCGATCTGCTCAGGCTCAACCTCCAGCAAAGACTGGGGATACGCCAAAGGTAAAAGTGCTTGAATCGCTTCGTCTGATAACCGCTCGTTCCCTTCGATGGCGATTTGATCGCTACTGCGAATCACCCAAACCGGACGCGAAATCAACCACAGCGCACCAACAGCCATCCCTGAGATAGCGAGAACACGCCAGATAGTTTGGACATTACGGATACGGCGTTGTCGCCGCAGCGCCTGCCGTCGGTTGGCTAATTCTTCAGGGGAAAGGGAAGCAAAGTCTGACATGGACGATCGCGCCAACCTGAGAGGATTGATTTTTGCCGAGCAAGACACACTTGTCGCCCCAGCTTGCCGGTCGCACAGTCGGGGTGAGACTGTCTTAGGGATGTGGCGTTGATTCTAGCGATTCTCGAAGAGACTGCAACAGGTTTTGCCAACGCAGTGCTAATTCCGCATCGGTGAAAGGAATCCAGCACTGCTCATCGGTCGCCAGAGTTAGTTCTAGAAACACATCACAGCCTCTTGGTGAAGATACGCCCGGAGCCGCGGGACTGTCTTTGCTAGAGAGCGCGATCGCTGTAACAGACCGCAGTGAAACTTCTTGCGCTGCCTGAATCCCGCCGCGTGTAGGCCGTCCCCATACAAGCGTTTCGCCTGCCTGCCCGAGCGCTGCATAGATATCGTACTTAGCGCGCTCGAAATCTGCCGCCCACAATTTGTAAGCTTCGAGTTTTCGATACTCGTTCCAACCTGCCCACGCTAGCCAGCTAAATAGGCCCAATAGGGGCAGCCATAGCAGTCCTCTTTCCATGGCTGCCAGCATACGCCAAGACGTTCACATTCAGCAACATAAACAACCGATTGCCATCTCTCAGAGAAGCAATTGAGCGCCTCTCTTGTTAAGTCTTGCAAAGAGGTTTTGATATGGCTTTACAGAGTCATGAACAATCTTGGCTAAGGGTTGCAGCTCAACAGCCAGATATTGGCAGCAGATGAGCCGTTTCCCCGGTCATAATCCTTTATTTGGTCTAAGGAGACAGAACATTGACTTATCTCTCTTTGCTTGCAGTCGTTCCTTCCAGCTTGACATGGAGTCCCAAAGTCGGACTCGTGATGGTGATTTGTAATGTGTTGGCGATCGCCTTCGGTAAATTCACCATCAAATATCCCAGTGAAGGCCCCGCTCTTCCCTCTGCCAACTTATTCGGTGGCATGGGTTTGCCTGCCCTGTTAGGTACCACCAGCTTCGGCCACTTGCTCGGCGCCGGCGCCATTCTGGGACTCAACAGCATCGGCGTTTTATAAGTATGAAAGGTTAGGTGGGGAAAGACGCGACATATCGCGTCTTTACGCTGCGGTTGTATATCTCTTTTCCCTCCTACCCTTCTCCCCTTCCACTCCCCTACTCCTCCACTCCCTCGCTCCCCACGGCATCTGCCGCTGATCGCCCATCCGTCTGCGTTCCAAAACGCCAAAGAACCGCTGCAGCCTCGGCACGGGTAACCGCTTTATCAGGTTGAAACAGGGTGGTGTAGCCAAAGGCTCGGCGGATATTGGCGAAATCGCCTAGTTGGTGGTCGGCTGCGATCGCCTTCAGAGCGAATGGTTCAATACTGGCGGTATCTTGAAAACCCCACAGCTCAGTGACGGTTTCAGGGGATGTTTCGGGCAGCGTTGATCGCCTATCCAATGGGACCTTCCACAGAATAAGAGCCTCTCTCGTCAGCGGCGCATTGGGGCGGAAATTGACCGCGGTGCTATTGCCCGTCAGAGCGCTAGGAATGATGCCAGCTTCTGCTAATCCCTGAATCGCGGCAAAATCAGGATCCGTCGCGGGGACATCTTGGAATACAGGCTCGTCCGTTGCTACACCAGCACGGAGCCGTACGCTTGGCTCATCTTCATACAAGGCGTTGTGAGTTTGCCAAAGCCAGCGCGCATATTCTCGGCGTGCAATGCTTTGGGTGAAGGGCGAAGCCGACGTTTCAGAGTTCGGAGCGGTATCCGATCCCTCCGAGTCAGCCGCATCCGCCGGTTGTAGTACAAGTAAGTCGAGCGCTTGCAAATCCTCAATGTAGGATCGTAAATCCGTTGGCACCCCTGCCAGATCAGGTTCTTCTACATCAGAAAGGCGGTCATCACTTGCCGATGCCGTCGTTTCCGACACCACTTCATCTTGGCTATCGTCATCTGTTGCTTCAGTATCGGTAGAGCGGCTGGACGCCGAATCCTCTGTATCAGTGCCTTCTGTCGCCGCATCAGCCCCTGAAGTTTTTCCTCTTGAACCTGCTTCTTCAGCATCGGACGTGCCTTCAAAAGCTGGCGACTCTTCTAACTGGGGATCAGCTTCCAGTGAGCGCTCGACATTACTCCCCAACGGACTGCCCGCACAAGCAGCCAGCCCACTAAAGAGAACCAGTCCCGCGATTGCACCCGCTACTTTTCGCACCACCATCACGCCTTTAAATCCCCCAACTACAGAATTTTGAACGTTTCTAACCCATCCCATAGTCTTTAATTAATCTAGCGCGCCGTTACACCACCACCCTGCTACCCATCCACTCTGCCCCTCATGAGGACACCGATATGACTGGCAAACCCATCATCATTGACTGTGATCCTGGGGTCGATGATGCGATCGCCCTAATGTTAGCCTTACGCTCGTCTGAGCTAGCAGTACAAGGCATCACCGTTGTTGCCGGCAACGTACCACTAGCGCTAACGCAGCGCAACGCCCGTCAAATTTGTGAGCTAATGGGACGGCAGGACGTGCCCGTCTATGCGGGATGTCCGCGACCACTGGTGCGATCGCTGGTTACCGCCGAGGAGGTACATGGCAAGACGGGTTTAGAGGGGGCAACATTGCCTGAGCCCACTATGCCGCTGCAGACCACCCATGCCGTCAGCTACCTGATTGCGACCCTACAGGCAGCGTCCGAACCCCTCACGTTAGCGACGCTGGGACCCTTGACGAATTTGGCCGTTGCGATCGTCCAAGCGCCTGACGTTTTAGACAAAATCGAGCAGATCGTCATGATGGGAGGCGGCATTACCCACGGTAATGTCACTCCCTTTGCCGAATTCAACATCTATGTCGATCCCCATGCTGCCCATGTTGTCTTCGAGTCAGGCGTGCCTATTACTATGATTGGGCTTGACGTTACCCATCAGGTATTGACCACGCCCGAACGTCTGGCAGCGATTCGAGCCGTCGCAACCCCTGCCAGCCAGGTTGCGGTTGATGTCTTGAGTCACTACGGCAAAGCCGACGAGGCAAGGCTCGGCACCATCGGGGCTCCCCTTCATGATCCCTGCGTGATTGCCTACCTGCTGCGCCCCGATTTATTCCAGACAGAGTTGGGCGATGTCAAGGTCGAAATCAGTAGTCCATTGACCCTCGGACAAACGGTCGTTAGCTCTTCCAAATCGGCAATTCGCCGTTCTGTCACGATTGTGACCGACGCCGATGCGCCAGGCATTTATGACCTCCTGATTAAACATCTAGGAAATCCTTAATTTGCCAGTCTCTGGGAATAGGGTTGGTAAGATTAAAGCGGATTTACTCCCCGTATCCATGAGCTATACCACTGAAGAACTCCTCGACATTCTCGATCAGGAACTAAGAGCAGCTTGGCGTGGAGAGCGGGTCGTTTTGTCCTCAGCTCAACGTCTCAACCCAGTCGTTGCCAAGGCATTAGGCACCGAAAAGCTTAGTAAAGTCTTTGCTGTTCAGGACTTTCGCGATCAGATCCATCAGTATCAGCGAGATCATCGGGTTTCGGGATTGGTTTGGCATACCTGTCGGTTTCGGGGGCGGTCGCTGCAATTGCCCGAAAGACATCCTCAGCTCATTGCCCTTCCAGAAGACAAAAAGGCTCTAGTGGCGGCCAAACCTGCTGTGATCGAATTCTGGCGTTCCTCGATCGAGGGACTGCGTTTGTGGCATTCCGGCTCGCCTCCACGTCCTCTGGAGCGCTCTCGTGTCGAGCAGTGGATCGAGGAAACTGAATGGGCTGAGGTAGACGCTACTCGTACAGAGCTATATCTCAGCCTTTGTTGGGGCGATCCCAAGGAATGCCACAACGACTGGGCCAGACCCGACTCTGGGTGCCAAAGAATCATTGCAGCGATCGCCGAGCCCAGCGCCATCAAGGTATGATTCAATGATGATTAGCTTGGCATATTTCCCTAAAAGGCCTGCCAAACGCTTGTCGTTCTGATGAATTATTAACTCTATGCCCTACGCCGTTGGTGTCATCGAAACTCAAGGATTCCCTGCCGTCTTGGGAGTCGCTGATGCCATGGTCAAGGCCGGTCGGGTCACCTTGGTGAAGTACGAACGGGCTGAGAGCGGTCGCCAATACGTCGTTGTTCGCGGACCTGTGTCTGAAGTGAAACGCGCCGTTGAAGCCGGCATTGAGGTCGGCAACAATATGCCGAATGAAGGCACAGTGACAACGCACTACATCATCCCCAACCCTCCTGAAAATCTGGATGCCGTCCTACCCATCTACTTCAGCGAAGAATCAGAGGACTTCTGGCTCGAAGAAATGCGTGGCATCTTACCGGGCTTGTAATGCACCATTACCCATTGCTTTTCCCTTTTTCCCCCTTTCCCTCTTCATCTTGTGTAACTAACTCTGAACAAAGATAAAGATTCCGCGACTACACAACAAAGCTTGCCGAGAGGACACGACAAAGTCCCTTGTGCTCGTACAATGAAGTCTGCGATATAGGCTTAATTAGGAGAACGGGAATGCCCGAGGCAGTTGGTTCGCTGGAGACAAAAGGTTTTCCGCCCGTGTTAGCGGCAGCGGATGCAATGGTAAAAGCCGGTCGAGTGACATTGGTAAATTACATCCGCGCCGGTAGTGCCAGATTTGTCGTCAACATTCGAGGCGATGTTTCTGAAGTCAAGGCCGCCATGGAAGCAGGGGTTGCAGCTGCTGAAAATGCACCAGGGGGTGTTCTAGAAACTTGGGTGATTATTCCACGTCCCCATGAAAATGTGGTCGCGGTGCTGCCCATTGAATATACCGATGACGTGCAACACTTCCGTCAAGCTGTGGAGCAGCCCGTTCTACCCGGTGCCAACGGTAGGTAGTGACCAGCGCTAAATTAGTGCGATCGCATCGGAGCCTATTCTGTACAAGGAACCCCTGAGTGGCCATGCCCCAGCGACGCCTCATCAGCGCGCCTCGTCTGCTGATGGCCGACTCTAGGTCCACGCATATTCTGCATCGACAAAGGCTGTTCAGTTAGGGACGATAACGGCTGCAGGTTCGTATATGCAGATGATGTAGCTAGCCTTACGCACCAGCAAAATCACTTCATCGCCCCGCTTAGCCAGTCGCGCAGCTAGCTTCAGACTCTGAGCGGGATTTTTTTCGCGGCGATACAGGCTGTACAGTCTTTGCTTGCTATCAGCAAGACCCAGAACCGTATCGGACAGATCAGGAACCTTGAGAGAACAGGCCCGATAACCCAGTTGGCGATCGCCAATGACCCAGCAATCAGCAGGACCAAACGTCGGTTGGATCAGATTGGGCGATGTTTGCGTTGCGGACTTTACAGGTGCCCCATCCGGTTCGTGTACCCAAACCACGTACCCGCGACTAATCGGAGTCATAGCAACCTGATTACCCCGAGCTGTCAGCTTGAGGAGGAGTCCCAGCGTTTTGATGGGCTCCTTCAAAGCGCGAAAAAAACTGTAAAACTTACCATCCAAGGTGATGGCTGAGAGCCGTTGAGACTCCTCAGGAACCTGTATGTGACAAGTTACATAGTCTTCCCGCTGAATCAATAGCTTCGCGGGCTGCAAGGGGCGCTTCTCTTGAGCCCAGGTATTACTTGGAAAAGGGGAAGTTGACACGAATTCTTCAGTCAAATCTGGAATTAAAGAGCAAGCCCTAGCAACCGGGAAACCCTCAACAAGCTGCTGCATCCCAACAAATTGCCATCAATCCACACTACTTTAGATTTTAATGCTTCGTAACCAAAGGATTCACTGAAATCAGGGCTGATCGCCCCAAAGACTATCCCTCGACCAAAGTTGCCTGATACTCTGGACATCAGTTGCTGTAGGGCAAATCTTGTCCAGAGTCGCCTAGCGATTCTCTCGACAAGCAAGATTAGCCTTACATCGACTAATTTTGTCACTCACGCAGCTGCGATCTTGAATAAGCTCGTAGTCTCAAGACATACCTCTCTTTGTATTTCCGTTAGATGTTAAGGAAGGACGAATGCTAACGGCAGAACGCCCAGAAATACCGACCGTATTTCCCCTCACAGCCGTAGTCGACCAAGCTGCAATCAAATTGGCTCTGTTGCTGGCAGCCGTTGATCCCGAGTTGGGCGGTGTCGTCATTGCGGGGCGTCGAGGGACTGCCAAATCAGTGATGGCTCGGGCCATTCATCAACTGCTTCCCCCGATTGAAGTTGTCCAGGGCTCCTGTTGTAATGCCGATCCCACCAACCCAAATCTTTGGGATGACGCGACGCGCGAGCGTTTAGGCCAAGCGTCAGAAGTGTTGGAGAATGTGCCTACTGCGGTAATTCAAGCCCCTTTCGTCCAAATTCCTTTGGGGGTAACGGAAGATCGTTTGTTGGGTTCGGTGGATGTAGCAAAATCTATTCAGGCTGGCGAAACGATCTTTTTACCCGGTCTGTTGGCAGAAGCAAATCGGGGCGTGCTGTATGTCGATGAAATTAATTTGCTCGAAGATCAGGCCGGCAATCTCCTGCTATCGGCTCTGACAGAAGGACGTAACCAGATCGAGCGAGAGGGGATAAGTTTTCAGCATCCCTGTTCACCTCTGCTGATCGCAACATATAACCCCGAAGAAGGCCCCCTGCGCGACCATTTGTTGGATCGCATCGCGATCGCCCTCTCTGCCGATCGACCCTTAACACTCGAAGATCGCGTCGCTGTGGTCGAACAATCCACCTGCTACGCAAACGATCCCCAAGCGTTTCTAGCCAACCAGGCAGAAGACTTAGACGCCCTTAAAACCCAAATCATTTTGGCTCGCGAGTGGCTTAAGGAAGTCACTATTACCCGCGAACAAATCCAGTATCTTGTGACCGAAGCACTGCGAGGTGGAGTGCAGGGCCACCGGGCCGAATTGTTTGCCGTGCGGGTAGCCAAAGTCCATGCAGCACTCGATGGACGCACAACCGTCACAGCCGAAGATTTGCGCGTAGCAGTAGAACTCGTCATCCTGCCCCGGGCTGTGATGATGCCACCGCCTGAGGATGAACAACCCCCACCACCGCCGCCACCGAGCCAGGACGACAACGACCAGCCGGAAGATTCCCAAGAGGATGACGACACTCAAGACTCGGACGACGACGAGACTGATGAAGACCAGCCCGATGAGCCACCGCCCAGTCTGCCTGAAGAGTTTGTCTTCGATCCTGAAGGGGTTGTCCTTGATCCTTCCCTACTCCTCTTTGCTCAAGCCATGAACCGTCAGGGTAAGTCGGGTAGTCAAAGCCTCGTCATTTCTGAGGATCGGGGCCGCTACATCAAACCGATGCTGCCTCAGGGGCCAGTACGCCGGATCGCAGTGGACGCGACCCTGCGGGCTGCAGCCCCCTATCAAAAGCCTCGTCGAGCCCGTCAACCTAACCGCAAAGTCATTGTCGAGCAAAGCGATATTCGGGCGAAAAAGCTGGCCCGCAAAGCTGGCTCCTTGATTATTTTCGTCGTCGATGCCTCGGGTTCAATGGCTCTCAACCGAATGCAGTCTGCCAAGGGAGCCGTTCTGCAGTTGTTGACTGAGGCTTATCAAAATCGTGATGAAGTCGCCCTCATTCCTTTCCGTGGCGAACAAGCTGAAGTGCTGCTGCCGCCGACACGCTCGATTGCAATGGCCCGCCGTCGCCTGGAAAGAATGCCCTGTGGAGGAGGATCGCCCCTAGCTCATGGGCTTACCCAAGCTGTGCGAATTGGCACAAATGCGCAGCAGTCGGGTGACATTGGCAATGTGGTGATTGTTGCTATCACGGACGGACGGGGAAATATTCCCCTAGCCCGCTCCCTGGGTGAAGTTGTTGAACCGGAGGAAAAACCAAACATTAAACAAGAATTATTAGACATTGCCAGTCGAATTCGCACGACTGGTTTTCAGCTCTTGATGATTGATACGGAACGTAAATTTGTCTCCACAGGTTTTGGACGAGAACTCGCCAAAACCTCTGGGGGCAAGTATTATCAGTTGCCCAAGGCCACTGATCAAGCGATCGCGGCAATGGCCCGTGGCGCAATTGCAGATCTCAAAGGATGAATAGCCGGTATCTTGTTACTGGCTATTTAAAGCGTTCTTAGAGATTCTCTTAAACAGGGAACGTTTGATGGAGTAAAAAATCAAAATAGGGTAGGCACAGCAATCAGCTCCATCCTGGCTAACTGCTGCCCTTTGAGATGAACCTCA
>JBCBJE010000018.1:0-15097 GCA_038523735.1 Cyanobacteria bacterium J06626_18
GAGCACTACGTAAAGCCGTCGTCACAACCGTGACCTTGCTGCCATTAGGACAAGCAGTCATGGCCACTAGCGCATCGGTCTTTTGCTTAAACAAGAAGGCTTGGGTGCCAATCCCACCCCGCGCTCCTAGATGTACGGATCCAATGGGCAAACGCTTGGCAAAGCCGGCCTTCGAGACCATCAGCACACAGTCATCAGCCTGCTGAATACAAGCACAGCCAACGACTTGCTCTTGTTTACGCAGGCGGAGCGCTTGTGGCCCTTGAGCCGTGCGTCCCATTGCGGGCAGATTTTCGTCATCAATCTTGAATCGCAACAGCCGCCCACCTGAGGTCGTGATCGCCAGCTCCTCATTAGCTTTGGCTAGGGTGACATAGGCCACTTCATCATCCTTTTTCAACTTCAGCGCCGTGAGCCCCCGCCCTGTCATAGTGCTAAATTCCGACAGCGCTAGCCGTTTGATGCGACCGAGGCGTGTCAGCATCACCAAGTCGTGCGTTAGAACCTCATCTGTAAGGACAAAGTGGGCAGCAATTCCTGTATCGGAGCGGACTGAATTCGGTAATAGATTAATCAACGGTACCCCCTTAGCCTGACGTTGCGCCAAGGGAATATCGCCCACACAGAGGCTGTACGCCTTGCCCTCTCGTGTCAGCACCAGCAATGTTTGGGTCGTGATGGCCGCTTCGCACTGCAAAGTGGTGTCTTCGACCTCTTGGAATTGTTGGAGCACAGCTTCGTTCTGCCGCGCCTGTCGTCTTTGGTACGCACGCGGCGACAAACGACGGGCATACCCTTTCTGAGTCGTTTCCAGGATAGTTTCTTCTTCCTGATGTTCTGCCAAAATTTCCGCCAGCTGTTGGGTTTCCTCGGTTCGCTCGGCTTCGCTTTGAATGCGGGTACGGCGGGGATCCCCAAACTTTTTCTTCAGCGATCGCAACTCTTTCTTCAGGGCCTTGAGTAATTCTTTTCGATCTGACAATAAAAGCTGTAAAGCATCACGTCGGGCGGTTAACTCACCATATTCATCTTGCAGATTCTGCCGCTCTAACCCCGTTAATCGCCGCAGCGGCATAGACAGGATTTCATTGGCTTGGCGATCGCTCAGATCAAACGTCTCTTGCAGTGATACTTTAGCCGTGGTGCCATCGGGTGCATTGCGCAGAATATCGATCAGGGCATCCAAATTATCCAAGACCCGAATCATACCTTCGACGAGGTGAATCCGGGCATCTGTTTTTTCTAGCTCGTAGCGATACTGGCGCGTTAAAGTTTCTTCCCGAAAATCCAGAAAAGCCTGCAGCATCGCGCGCAAAGGCAACTGGCGGGGTTGACCGTCATTGAGCGCCAGCATGATGGCCCCAAAGTTGCTCTGCAGCGGCGTAAGGCGATATAGCGAATCCAGCACAACTTCGGGCTGAGCTTCTCGCTTCAGCTCAATGACCACGCGCATACCGTCGCGATCGCTCTCATCGCGAATATCGGCAACACCCTCAATCCGGCCATTATTTACCAGGTCAGCGATCTTCTCAATCCAACCGGCCTTGTTGACCTGATAGGGCAGTTCAGTAACGATGATAGCCGTGCGGCGCTGTCGTCCTCGTCCCGGACGTATTTCCTCAAACTGGACGATACCCCGAACAGGAATGCTGCCTCGCCCTGTCAGGTAAGCATCACGAATGCCCTTGTCATCAATAATTTGGCCGCCGGTGGGAAAATCAGGTCCGGGGATCAACTCGAACAAAGCCTCATCGGTCAATGTCGGTCGATCAATTAGCGCAATCAGCCCATCGATAACTTCGCCTAAATTATGAGGAGGAATGTTTGTCGCCATTCCTACCGCAATACCCGAAGAGCCATTCAGCAATAGATTCGGGAGCTGCGTCGGGAGAACAACCGGTTCTTGCTGCGAATTGTCAAAGTTGTCGATGAAATCGACTGTGGCTTCGCCAATCTCGTTGAGCATGGCGTCGTGGCTAATGGGGGCCAGCCGCGTTTCGGTGTAACGCATGGCGGCGGGGGGGTCATTGTCAACCGACCCAAAGTTCCCGTGCCCATCCAGGAGCGGATACCGACTGGCAAAGTCTTGCACCATCCGCACCAGAGCATCGTAAACGGCCTGATCGCCATGAGGATGATATTTACCCAGCACATCTCCCACAACACGGGCGCATTTGCGGAAGGGGCGATCGGGGGTTAGCCCCAACTCGTACATGGCGTACAGAATGCGCCGATGGACCGGCTTCAGCCCATCGCGAACATCAGGTAGTGCCCGCCCGACAATGACGCTCATGGCGTATTCCAGATATGACCGCTGCACTTCTGTATGAAGAGGTGTCGGAACCACCTGGCCAGATGAGAGTATGTTGAGCTGATCCGCCATGAATCACTGTCCTCAAAAAAAATAGGAATGACTGGGACTGGGAGGTGCTGAAGAACAACAGCTGTATTCTGCCCAATTCAGCGAGCCTTAACAATGCTGTAAGGTATATGCAAAAGCCCGGTTGCCGCAATAATCTAGGGGCTAAGGCTAAACCACACTCAGGTTTAATACAATGCCAAGGGTTAAATCTATCAGGACTTATCAAGTATTTAAGCCTGCTATTGGGTAAGGAAGCACTATGAAAACCGTCCTCATCGTAGAAGATGACTTGATCAACGCCCGTGTATTTTCGAAGATCCTCACCAAGCGAGGTGGTTTTTCCGTGAAGCATACAGAAAATGTGGATGAGGTCATGTCTTTCGCCCAGAAGCGCGAAGTAGACGTGATTTTGATGGACGTTTCGCTATCTCATAGTGTTTACCAAGGTAAGCCCGTAGACGGTATTAAAATTACCCAGATGCTGAAAGCTGACCCAGCAACAGCGGATTTGCCCGTCATTCTGGTCACAGCTCACGCTATGCAAGGCGATCGCGAGAACTTTCTGAAGCAAAGTGGTGCTGATGGATATATCAGCAAGCCCGTGGTGGATCATCAAAAGTTTGTAAACGAGATTGCGGCTCTGTTACCCAATAGTTAATGATACATTTGTACTGCTTATTGTAATTTTAGACAAGGAATAGGGGTTCTTGGTTGAGGGTTCTGGGTTCTGGGTTGATCGTTGATCGTTGATGGTTGGTAGCTGGTTCTTGATAACGGTTGTTGATTGGCCATAACCTCACTACCCTCTACCCTCTACTCCCTCACCCCATCACTCCCCTACTATCCCACTCCCACCTCGCTCTTTCCCTGCAGCGCCAATACAGTTTCCCGACAGCTTTGTGCAGCTTGGTCAATTTCGTCTGCCGTATTGAAGCGGCCCAGACCGAAGCGAAGCGAAGCATAGGCAAACGTATCGCTGTGGCCCAAAGCTTTAAGAACGTGAGAAGGCGCAGTTTTGGTAGAACTGCAGGCGGCTCCTGAGGAAACTGCCACTACATTTTTCAACCCTAGCAGCAGAGCATTCCCGTCGATTCCCTCGATACTGATGTTGAGGTTGTTGGCAAGTCGTTGGGTGGGATGTCCGTTGCGATGAATGCCGGGGAGGTCAGCCAGGGAATGCCAGAGGCGATCGCGCAGTTGTTTTAACCGCTTTTGTTCAGTGGCTTGCTCGGCCCAGGCTAGTTCCAGCGCTTTGCCGAGACCGACGATTTGGGGCGTGTAGAGCGTACCGGATCGCATGCCGCGCTCGTGACCGCCGCCATGAAGCTGGGGCGCAAGTTTGACACGGGGCTGTCGCCGTCGCACATACAAGGCACCAATCCCTTTGGGACCGTAAATTTTGTGGCCCGTTAGGGAAAGCAGATCGATGCACTGAGCCTGCACATCAAGGGGAATTTTGCCAATCGCCTGCGCGGCGTCTGTGTGAAACAGTATGCCGCGATCGCGACACAGTTGCCCGATTGCGGCCAGAGGCTGCAGCACCCCAATTTCGTTGTTCGCCGTCATCACCGAGACCAAAATCGTGTCCGCCCGGAGCGATCGCTCCAACTGCACCAGGTCAATCAGTCCATCGGAATTGGCGGGCAAATAGGTAACTTCAAAACCCAACGTTTCTAAATAGGCACAGGGATCCAGAACGGCGCTGTGCTCAGTTTGAACCGTCACGATGTGACGTCCCTGATTAAAATAGGCTTCGGCAACTCCCTTGATAGCTAGGTTATTGGCCTCGGTAGCCCCACTGGTGAAGACAATTTCTTCGGGAGTCGCATTCAGGCCCTCAGCAATCAGCGATCGCGCTTGCTTGACAGCGGCTTCTGCTTCCCAGCCATACTGGTGAGTGGTGCTGGATGGATTGCCAAAGTATTCCGTAAAGAACGGCAGCATCGCGTCAACAACACGCGGATCGACCGGGGTTGTGGCGTGGTAATCCAGATAAATAGGTCGGTTTGCTTTGGTCATCGCTCCGGGTTCAGGATGAACACTCCCAGTCACAGTATTCTCAATCTAGCGATTCTAGGACGGGCTCAGCAGACAGCCTTAACCTGGCCCATTTTAATTGGGAGCTGGTTACCGGATGCAGCGCTGTTTGTGTTTTATGTCTGGGCCAAAATAGCTGGCTTTACAGAACGTGCCATCTGGAGTGATCTGTACTATTCCCCCTTCTGGCAAGACGTGTTTGCGATCGGCAACTCGATGCCGTTAGCCTTGCTGGGATGCGGTGTTGCTATCTGGC
Organism: Cyanobacteria bacterium J06626_18; assembly: GCA_038523735.1. GTDB lineage: Bacteria > Cyanobacteriota > Cyanobacteriia > Phormidesmidales > Phormidesmidaceae > SIO1E4. The sequence goes on from JBCBJE010000018.1 coordinate 4,656, forward strand.
AAAAATGGCCCCGAGTAGCGGTTTTGTGCGCTAGCATGCTGCTTCACCATGCCGAAGATTTGCCCTTTCACAACGAGGATGCCCATCGCCACTTTTGGCCACTAACAGATTTTCGCTTTGTGAGTCCCATGTCCTATTGGGATAGGGATCATATGGGGGCCTATGGAGCCCTAATCGAACTAGTGTTGGTGCTACTGTCTAGCTTGATTTTGCTGCGTTGGGTGCGATCGCCCTGGGGGCGAGGGTCCCTCGTCCTCACCAACGTGGTTTATGCAGTGGGCTATGTTGGTTTCTACTTATTGTTAGGGCGGATTTCTTGATATCGGCATCATGACCGCCGGAGAAATCCAACAGGCCCCCCAGCAAATGCTTACCATTCAACGTAACCGTTCACCTCAAGCAGCAGAACACATGATGCGCTCGAAGCCGAGAATTGAGCAAAATCAGGGGACCCAAGCAGCCGCAAAAATTCAAAAAGTTATCCTGAGCCGACTTGCCTTTTTTGAAAGCCTTTAGTAAACCGAAATCATCCTTGTGTCGTAGACTACAACGACGCAGACCTGAGATTCTTACGCTACTCTGTAACAAAATCTTAATTTTTGACCGATTCGCAGTTCTTTGGACACGCTTTTATGGATCAAGCGGCAGTTGATTTTTTCCGATTGTTGGTTCAAGTAGGGGCTGTTCCTGGTGAGGACTTCTCTTGCGACATGGCACAGCAGGTTTACCGCCTCAACGAGCGCTGCTACGGTTTGCTGGAAGCGGCTTATCCCGATGTGGATTGGCAAACCGTTGTGGAGATGCCATCGCTGGTAGAAGACACCGCAGAAATTATCGAGCACTTGCACCAACAGCTGGGCTGTCCCTTCGTTCCGAACCTGATTGCGCAGATCGCATCGCGGATGAGAACACTGCCGGATGCCCAAGCAGCAGGCTATATCCAGACTTTGCTATCCGGCGTGGAAAATGCCACGGGTATTGCAATATATCCATTGTTGACCGAGCACCTGGATATGGCCGCTCAGCTTCGCTTGGAATGGCTGTTACGACAAGAAGTGGTCATCGTTCCTGGCCATGAATGCCTATTGGATCTGGTACTAGCCGCAGGCGGAACCGAAGCAGACTGCGAAATTCGCCAGGGGGAAACCTGGCTGACGGAAGCGGGCTGCGAGCGACTGTTCTTGGTATGGGACGGAGAATATGCGCTAACACCGGAAAGAAAAGACATTAAAGAAATATAAAATTACGGCTGTAGTAATCGCTCCAGTAGCAGTGCTTCAAATCTGTGGAAGTCTGCTGCAGCCTACCCTGCTTCTGGGTCAAGAGCTTGAAGAAGCTACTGGGGTGGTTGGTATGGTGTGGTCAGTTCACATTACTTAACTTCGTAATGCTGCAAAAGGCGTACTCTAATCTTTCCGAGTGGAGCCAAAAGCCCCAAGGGGAGCATCTGCTTTTCTGGTTTGCGATGGCTGAATCCTGTGTGATTCCAGTGCCCGCCGATCCATTACTGATGATGCTGTGCGCTGGTGCTCCGAAGCGATCGCTGTGGTTCGCCTTTGTTTGTGGCACGGGTTCGGTACTGGGAGGATTGCTGGGATACGCGATCGGTCACTATGCCTTTGACTCTATCGGCAGTGCCTTGCTACAGACTTATGACCCAAATATGGAAATGTTTCAGCGTGTGGAGCACATCTACACTCAGTGGGGATTCTGGGGTGTTTTGATGGCAGCAGTGACGCCCATTCCTTACAAAATTTTCACGTTGGCGTCCGGAGTGTTTGACTTTGATCTAGCCCAATTTGTGTTGGCGTCCGTGATTGGTCGCAATGCTCGATTTTTCATTGTGGGCGGACTGATGGCTTTTGGCGGTGATCGAGTTCGCACCTGGGCAGAATCTTCATCGGAGCGACTCTTTTGGGTGTTTTTGGTGATGGTCCTGGCTGGAGGACTCGCCGTAAAGCTCCTCTAGTCGGATAATGAGGCAATTGTGGTTATGAGATGTTTGCTATGGCCCGGTTGTCAGCAGAGGTGGAGCGTTTTTTCTTCGATGAATCTCGTGACGAGAAAGTCACGTTGGTAGACATCCTGACTCTGTCCGGCGAGCGTACCTTTGGGTTTCTCTTTGTTCTGCTGTCTTTGCCTTCTGCTTTGCCCTTGCCAGCTCCCATCATCTCTGTTCCCTTTGGAATTGTGATGTTCGTGCTAGCTATCCAGCTGATGATGGGCCGTCGCCGTCCTTGGCTGCCTGAAAGCTGGCAGAAAAAAGGGTTTGAACTCGAGCAGGCCAAAAAAATATTTAAGGCCGGTATACCTTGGCTAAGAAGAATTGAAGCTCTCTCCCGACCTCGGCTGACGATGGTCTGTACAACTCACATAGGGAGAGTTTTCATCGGTTTAGCGATCGCGCTGATGTCCACTGCGATGATGATTCCAATCCCCGGCACCAACACCTTGCCCGCGATCGGTATTTTTGTGACTGGGTTCGGCCTATTAGACGACGACGGCGTAATTAGCCTGACGGGGCTGACGATTTGCGCAATGGGCATCACCCTAACCGCGCTGATCATTATCTTTGGACCGGAAGCCGTGAAAGCCGGTATCGACTGGATTCGTCAATCGGTCTTTTAGGTTCAGCGGCATTGGCGATCAACTTTGGCATGACGAAAAGAGTCAAGAGCCAGCATCCAGTGCTCTCTTGGCTCCTGAGCACTTTTGCGAAGTAAAGTAACAAAACCGCACTTTCCTGAGAAAGCATCGACATTTCTTGTGCAACGAACCATTGAGAATAATAGAGAGATATTCAGGTCTTCCCCAGACTTTTCCCTATTGAAAGGTTTCTTCCTTAGTATGAAGATGTAGGCCAAGGATATCTGGGAGGATTTTATGGACAGAACGCTGCTAACCCTCCTCGTCTTGAGCATTGTGCTGATTGCAATGTCGGCCCCTCAAGCAATGCTGACGCTGACAGCGGTTTTGGTCCTGTCAGCTCTCGCGACTCAGGGCACCTGGGTAATTCTGCGATCCTTCGAGCCTGCCCGCGCAACCCAAAAGGTTTTGGATTAATTTCCAGTCAATGCCGTTGGCGGCTAACTCGCTCGTAAGTCACACTGCTCCTGTATGTGGTCGCACCACTGCTGAGCAAGGGTGGCAATTTCTTGACGCCTACTCTCATGGGGCCACAACTCGGACCAACTCAACTTCCATCGATTAAGCAACCGTTGCAGGTCTGCCAACTCAGTCGCAAAGGTCGCATCTGTCTCTAAATCAGTCCTGGGTACAGCCCATTCAATAAAAAACTGACTCTCTCTAATTAAGTGCTGAGCAACTGATTCGTCTGTTCCACTTCGGGCAACAAGCTGAATCCGTGTCAACTTTAAAGCCAAGCTATCCAACTGAGTTGCTCGGTTAGCTTGAAGATTTTACTGCCATTGAACGTTGCCTAAAAGTGACTGAACAATTTGGCTGACATCTTGCTTTGAATAAATTGCTCACACTGAAGAGGTGGCACTGGTCTGCTAAGAAGACATGGGCTCAAATCCTCTGCTACTGAGTAGTGCCATCATGGTCAGCGGCCTTGAACAAAGTCCTATCTGCATCGCTGGCGTTGTCTTTCGGCCAAGGCTCCAGTGAGGTCTGACCCAATTGTGGATCAGTCTTTGCACATCCAACGCCTGCGGCAAGCCTGCTCGCTTTTTTGCATAGAGGTTCTGTCGTCTTCTGTAGGCACTGCATCGTCTCCTCAAGGCAGCATTCTGGGCCTCGTTGTGATTGGCGTGGACCTCACTGACCGAACTGATACCGGTGAAGGGATGCTCGACTTTGACCCACTCGACCCGTCGCTTGCCCTGAGAGCCCTTAATTTTCATGGCGACCTCTAGCCCTTCTCGCCAAACCTTTCGATGACCGTAATCGGGATGCACTTCTGCCGCTTTGAGGTAGACACTCGCTCGCTTCCATAGCTCCTGCCCATAGCGCCGTTCACCTTCTGTGAACCATCAGATGCCGTCACAGGCTTGGCACCGCTTGGACCCCAGCCTGGAACAGTGAGACATCCTTGAGCCCGAACGGGGCTGTAACCCAGTAGCGGCTGTCGCGTCCAACGAAGTGAATTGTCCAACTCTCAGACTCACTGGGGGGAAGGTTCTCGCGGATGCGAGTGTAGACCTCATCGCCTTCAACCGTGACATCGGCCCCCGCTGGCGCTGGCGGTGACCATTGCTCAGCTTGATGGACTAAGCGCGCCTCCCAACGCAGAATAGTCGTGTGAGATTTGCCCCATGTGCGGCCTGTCGCACGCGCACCCATTCCTTCTGTGCGGGCACCGATGGCGTAGCTGACGACTTCACTCGAGCTGCGGAGGCGAGCCATCGGGGTCCCGGTTCGCTCGTTAAAGCGTTTGCGGCACGCCTTGCACCGATATCGTTGAATCAGAGTGCCATCTTTAAGCGTGTCAAAGCCTCGCTTGACGAATTGCTCACTCTGGCAGCTAGGGCATTGCATTGGGCTAGTCAGGATTTCAGCCCTGTCAGTGTAGTTAGATCCTGATTACGCACCAGTGCCGTGTTTTCTCAGTCGGGAAAAGTTTAGCCAGGACTACATTACTCAACTTGTGAAGCTGGCAGCAAGGTATCACACTATCAGGGTAATGTAGTACCGATATATTATTGATGAGTCGTGTGTCCAAAGGACACTCTCACATTAACGCTCTGTCACGTCGGAATTTGCCTGAGTATGCCTGCTTCCAAGTCTCCCAAACTGCGTCCTTATCAAGTTGAGCTGATCAATGCCTTATACCGCAGACTCAACGAAGGGCACAAAAAAGTCGCCATTATTGCGGGCACTGGGGCAGGCAAAACCATTATCAGTGGCCAAATCTGCGCCCATGCCGAGAGTGCAGGTAAACGGCTGATGTTTCTGGTGCATCTGGATGTGCTGGTGGGGCAGACCTACGAAAAAATGAAGTCCTTTGGGCTCAGCTGCGGCTTTATCAAGGCGGGATGGGAAGAGAATCGGGAGGCACCGATTCAGATCGCCAGTGTGCAGACCATGGCCCAACGCAAATGGTGGCGCACCTGGCCAGCAGACGTGGTTTTTTACGATGAGGCTCACACTACACTCTTCAGTCGGGTGGGCAAGTCGGTGCTGTACAAGACCCATCCCCATTCAGTTCATCTGGCCATGACGGCAACACCCGAGCGGTTGGGCAAAGACCAACTGGGCGAACATCTGGACACCTTAGTAGCATCGCCAGTGCCCAGCGACCTGCAGGCGATGGGATTTTTATCGCAAATGAAATACTTCAGCATGCCACCAGATGGCGTTGCTGACCTGCGGGAAGTAAAGACGGTACGGGGGGATTATGACGAGGCGGGGCTGAAGAATGCCTGCGATCGCCCCGAACTGGTCGCCAAAATCGTAGAAGAATGGCAGCGCCTCACCGCTGGTAAGCGCACCATTGCCTTCTGTGTGGACATCGAGCATGCCCGCCATGTTGCCGAAGCCTTTCGCGCAGCAGGCGTCCCCTCCGATACGGTGGAAGGAGGCACCCCGATCAAAGAACGCAAGCGCATGTACGCCGACCTGCGGGATGAGCGAATTCTAATGCTGACTTCCTGCAACGTAATCAGTATCGGTTTTGATGAGCCCAGCGTTGAGGTGGGACTCATGCTGCGCCCCACCCAGTCCAGTGCGTTGCATTTTCAGCAAATTGGCCGTGTCATGCGCATCTCACCGCAAACGGGCAAGGCTTACGGCATCATCCTTGATCAGGCCGGCAACCTAGAGCGGTTGGGCTTTCCTGAAGACATCGAAGAGTATTTTCTACCCATGCGGAAGCAGAGAGGCGGTAGCGGCAAGCCTCCCCCGACCAAACCTTGTCCCCAATGTGGACGGATTGTCTTGAGCTTTATCGTGCGATGTCCAGAATGCAGCCATCAGTGGGTATCTGAGCGTCCTCTCAATTTGTCTGACATGGTGGAAATTTACTCACGCGAACAAGCCCACCAAATCAAAGACATTCCAACGCTGATTGAGGTTTTCCACGGGCATCGCCGTCGCATTTTCAAAAGTGGCTATGCGGTAACGTTGGCAGAGCACAACTTCTATGAACATACCGGGCGATCGCCCCGCGAATCTTGGTGTCTGGGCTCAATTTTTGGGCACCGTCCTACTTTGGAGCAAAAGCAAGCTTTCTTAGAATATCTGCACCGCAGCGCCCGTCGCCTTGGCAAGCGAGCCGATTGGATTATGCACGAATACGAGAAAGAGTTTGGCCCCGGCAGCTGGGAGCAAATGGCCCGCATGAGCCCTCAAGCCCGGAGTTCGTAGCCGTTACTCACACCCCTGCTCTGAAATCGAGCCATCCGGCATGGTGGCTCCGCAGAAATTCACGCTCTCAAAATCTTGTACGTCGGTCAGATCTGCGCCCAGTAAATTGGCTTCTTCAAATGACGCTGACTTCAGCTTCGTATTGCTGAGGTTCGCGTTCTGCAAATTCGCACCAGTCAAATCTGCCGATTCAAGATCTACCCCTGTTAGATCGGCAGAACTAAAGTCGGCCCACATAAGAAACGCATCCCCCAAGTCAGCTTGCGGCAGGGTAGCATTACTCAGGTCAGCCCTAATCAAACTTGCACGAATGCGGAATCGCAGCTGGTTGGTAAGAGTAGTTCCGTAGGTAACGGCCATACTCAGATTCACGTCGGCTAAATTAGCACTGCTCAAATTCGCTCCGCCTAGATCAGCCCCTTCCAACTGGGCCCCAGTCAAATCGGCATTGCGGAGGTTGGCATACCGTAGACTGGTGCGTCGCCGAAATTGAGGTGTCAGGTCAGCATTCGTTAAGACGGCGTTTTCCAAGTTTGCGCCCCGCAAATTCGATCCCTTCAAACTGGCTTCTTCGAGACTGACACTGGTCAGGTTCGCGCCCTGCAGGTTGGCGAAGCGTAAATTGACGCTGTTCAAGTTTTGTTCACTAAAGTCGACACCTCGGAAGTCACAACTCTCGCAGTTGCTGTCTTGCATCAGTGACTGCAGCGACTCGGGTTCGGCGGGGGAGGTTCCAGAAGACGACAACCAGGAGGTCACTGCCTCATTGCGAGAACTATCGGCCTGAGCATTGGTTGCTTGTACCAACTGAGGCAAGAGTTCCCGACCGGCATCGGCCCGCATGACGAGCACCACAAAATCGAAGCCGCTTTGACCCGCATCTGGTTGAGTCGCAAAGCCAATTTCAATGTCACCAAGCTGCTCCCGAGAGCCATGGCCCCACTGATTTACGAGCGCCACTCTGACGTGCTCAAGATACCCCAGCACAAAAATCTGTTCGAAAGACATGACGATCTCGCGAGTTGAGCGCTGATCGTCTAAAAACGCGAGGCGTTCCCCCTGTTCCATGTAGACAGAGAGGGTATCGCCGCTGATGAGAAACTTGCAATCGGCAGGGCGATCGCTGTCGTCAGAGGCCAAAAAACACCCCACTTGGATTCCGTCACGCCGGCCCAGGGGAATAGGTACCTCATAGCCCTCACAACGACTGTTGAGCGGAAACCGCGAGCACAACTCGTAAATTTCCTCAGTGATTTCAAGGGCCGGGGCTGGAGTTGGGAGTGCTGCTCCGAATAGGGCCGTCAGACCTAGCGCGATCGCCAGCGTTTTTAGTCGCATATCAAAAAGCTTGCTTAGCCGTAGACAGCAATAGGAAAACCTACGAGAGAACTATACTGACTCTCTCGGTCAGAGTCTCGCTAGAATCTGGCAACCACAAGCGACGAATTTGATAAGCGCGATCGAAGAAACCGGCAATCGTGGCTAACAAACCATGATTGATAAGTGTGATGGGCACACGTCGTTTTGACCATCCTACGGACTCGGTCTATGGCTGAATTTTGGGGTTCTGCCAAGCTTTGACCAGGGAGTTAAGGGATTGAGGCAGCGTTTGCCCTAACTCTGGATGAGGGACAAACGCAGTGATCACTAAAACACTGCCCAATAGGGCAACTAAGCGCCAAGGACGGACTTCGATGGTATGCATGGAAAGGAAACCTTTACGCAGTGACTGTGCAGGTGCTTCAAGAGGTTTACGCTGATTGCCCAGAACTCGAACCTCTAGATGCGACTACAGAGCGTATTTCTCTCTCTCCAGATTATTACTTTGAAGCTTCTAGGAACGGGCACCGTAAGGACGCTTTCACTATCGTCCGCAACAAAACACAATCCTACCCGTCGCAATCAAGTCAACCTCATTGAATAGAAGGTACAAAGGGAAAAGGTCAAAAGCAGGTCGAGTTGTAAGGTTGGCTCAGCTGTTGCTTTCCAGCTCGGCTGTGGTAACTCGAAACTGCTCTATCTTCTCGCCGCGCTGGACTTTTAGCCGCAGCATCTGCCCCACGTTGCTGTTTTCAACGCGATTCTGCAGCTTATCGGCAGATGTGACGGCCTTACCGTCGATTTCCAGAATAATGTCACCACGCCGGAGTCCAGCCTCAGCAGCAGGCGTATTAGGAACGACCCGAATAACCAGCACCCCTTCAGTTTCTGGCAGCATGATGCCGGCATTGGGGTCTTCATTGTTCCGGCGGGCTACTTCTGGCGTCAGCGTCGCGATCTGTACGCCCAGATAGGGATGGGCGATTACCTCACCCCGCACGAGCTGATCCTTAATTTCCTTAGCTTTATTGATGGGAATAGCAAAGCCTATCCCCCTGGCATCGGCCCGAATCGCTGTATTGATACCAATTACAGCACCGGTTTGATTCAGTAAGGGGCCGCCTGAGTTGCCCGGGTTGATGGCAGCATCAGTTTGGATGAAATCTAGTCGCTTCTCAGGAATGCCCACCGAGGCACTTGATCGCTTTAACGTACTGACAATTCCTAAAGTGACCGTATTGTCTAGACCTAGAGGATTACCAACCGCGATCGCCCAGTCGCCCACCTTTACCTGATTCGAGTCGCCTAAAGGTGCCACAGGCAGTTCTTCCTGACCAGCGTCAATTTTGATCACAGCCAGATCGGTGACACTGTCCTCGCCTTCGACAATCCCTTCAAAGCTGCGGCCATCTTTGAGGGTTACAGTAACGCTGTCGGCTCCATTGACAACATGGGAGTTAGTAAGAATGTCGCCCTCAGTCGAGATGATGAAGCCAGATCCCTGCCCTCGTAGCCGTTCCTCCTGAGGATAAGAGGGAATGCCATTAGGGCCAAAGAAACCGCGAAAAAAAGGATCATCGAAGAAAATGTCGGGTGTGTCGCGAACGATAGTCTTTTCGGTGTCAATCCGCACAACGGCGTCCCCAACTCGCTCAACGGCAGTGGCGACAAAACTACCCTGCTGGGGCGAGAGCGGCACCAACTCGGTAACGTCTTGTGCTAAGGCTGGGGATATCCCCGCGATTACTGCTAGCACTGCAGCTAAGCACACCATCAGTCCTCTTAGCAGAAGGTGTCGCCAAGCATCAAACCAAGTCTTTACTGCCATTGCACTCTCCGAACCTGTTGCGAAATTGAAGACAGCGCGTTGCTTCAAGGATCTTAGAGCTACCCTGAAGAAGACCACCGTTTAGATCATCCTGCCTTATCCTAACTGGCTAGGGCAGATGTGGAATCCCGACGGAAAAAGCGAGATTTCCGACCGTCTTTTCTCATCTTAGGCAGTATTCAACGTTTAGGTATTCATCGAGCCCCCTTGCAGTCTTCATGAAATCCGTTATGCGATCGCACTCCTTTCCCTTCCGACCCTCCTCAGCTCTCATCGGCAGCCTGATGGTTCTGGGGCTGACTGTTACGGGTTGTACTTCTCTCAATTCTGAGGCTAGCAGCCTCTCAGAAGCTTACGAACAGCAGCTTGCAGAGCACTTGACTGAAACCGGTGCAGTGATGTATGGCGCTTTTTGGTGTCCTCATTGTGCTGACCAGAAAGCTCTCTTCGGCGAAGCAGTCGAAGCGCTTCCCTACGTGGAATGCGATCCTGAAGGTGAGAACGCTCAACCACAGCTGTGTCAGGCCAAAGATCTCGTCGGTTATCCCACTTGGGAAGTGAATGGCGAGCTTTACCCAGGCGTCCGCCCCCTCGAAGAGCTTGCTAGTCTGTCAGACTTTCCCCTGCCATAGCCACTCACTACATTCTTTTGGATTGTTAGCCAGTAATTTATGACCATCGCCAACTCAAAACACTCCCATGACGGCAGTCTTTCTGCGACTCCTGCCCATGGGACTCAAGCCACTTCACACGGTCATGTTCACGATCCTGAATCACTCCAGCGCATCCTGAATCGGTTTGCCCGCATCGAGGGTCACATTCGTGGCATCAAAACCATGATTCAAGACAGCCGCCCTTGCCCAGATGTGCTAGTACAAATTGCTGCCGTGCGGGGAGCCTTAGATCGTGTCGCCCGCATCATCCTAGATGAGCATCTCAGCGAATGCATCGCCCGAGCCGCTGAGGA
>JBCBJE010000019.1:0-14804 GCA_038523735.1 Cyanobacteria bacterium J06626_18
AACTAAAACTGAAGTTTCAATATTCAGTTGACTAATGCCCTTTTTTGTGGTCTGCATGGTTGATCTGTTTATTCTGCATCAATCTTTGCGTTGTGATTATGTGTGAATCTGTCTCTGATGCTTATTCCATCAAATTGCCTAAAGTATTCGTGCTGAATACTTCAAAAACTTCAATTTGACATTGAGGCTCAGTGATGCTGATCCCCAGCGTGGGGTAGACTGGTTGGGTTTGCATTTCAGACTTTTCGAGCTTCTTGCATTGTTCTCTCTAAATCACTGGAGAAAACCCTTACAGACACACCCCTGTTGCATGAGCGATTTCTCTGCAGGTAAGGCCGGATGTCGATGTTTGCTACAGCAGTGCTCCAAGAAAGTCTGCCCATCATTTGAGGCAATTAATGACTGCTACACTCCCTTCTTCTGCTGAGGCAATTGTATCTGCAGATTCTTTATCAGCACTGAATGAACTGAAAATTAGTGACGTTGTTCGAACAATTCCTAAGTCTTGTTTTCAAAAAGATTGGCGCAAAGCGTGTGTATCCATACTCACAACGCTTTCAGCTGTGGCAATTGGTTGCTTGGCGATCGCACTATCTCCCTGGTTTCTGCTACCGGTTGCTTGGTTCTTCACAGGTACAGCTGTAACGGGGCTCTTTGTAATCGCCCATGACTGTGGGCATCGCTCCTTTGCCCATCAGCGCTGGGTAAACAATTGGATTGGCCATGTGATGATGTTGCCGCTGATTTATCCATTTCACAGCTGGCGCATTCTTCATGATCATCACCACGTTCATACCAACAAGCTCGGCGTAGACAACGCCTGGGATCCCTGGACCTTTGAGGCCTTTACGACTGCGCCACCTGTGATGCAGCGTCTGTACAAAGGTATGCGTGGGGCGTTTTGGTGGTTGGCTTCGATAGCGCACTGGGCAGTCTTGCACTTTAGGGTGAGTAACTTTGCTCCCCGCGATCGCAAGAACATCAGAATCTCGGTAGCCGTGGTCATCCTATTCAGTGCTGTCTTTTTCCCCACGCTGTATTTCACTATCGGTTTATGGGGCATCGTGAAGTTCTGGCTAATGCCTTGGTTGGGATACCACTTCTGGATGAGCACCTTCACGCTGGTTCACCACACCATTCCCGAGATTCAATTTCAGCCAGTAAATCGCTGGTCGGCGGTTCCCGCGCAGTTAGCCGGGACGGTTCATTGCGACTATCCCAAATGGGTCGAGATTCTATGCCATGACATTAATGTCCATGTGCCTCATCATATCTCCGTCGCTATTCCTTCCTATAACCTGCGCGCAGCTCACAAAAGCCTGATGACAAACTGGGGCGAACATATCCACCTACGCCGATTCAACTGGCAGTTGATGCGACAAATCGCAGGCAAATGCCATATCTTTGATGCCCAGCAGGCTTATCGGTCATTCCAGAGCTTGCGCTAACGGCGTGGAGGGGAGTGGGGAGTGGAGGAGTGGGGGAGTGGGGGAAGTAAACAATTTTTCGGCGAAAAATCGTCCTTTACGTCGGCGTCTCCCAAATTTCATCACCCCATCACCCCACCACCCGACTATCTCATCACTCCCAACCTCCGAATCCCCTGTTGCAGCCGCATCGCTTCGGCTGGATTTGTTTGCTGATAAAGGGCGATCGCCTGCTGAAAGGCTTTGAGACTCTCTGGCAATTTGCCGAGCTTAAACAGAGCTACGCCGAGGTTTTGATGCGCTTCGGCATAGTTGGGGTCAAGGGCGATCGCTTGCCGGTAGGCAGCGATCGCGGGGTCTAAATATCCTCGGGCGCGGTGAGCGGTGCCCAGATTGAAGTGGCCCATGGCAAATTGCGGAGCGGCTTGGGTGGCTTTTTCAAACTGTTCAATCGCGCTGAGATAATCCTGCTGAGCTTTTCGTAGGCTGCCCAAATTGATATAGGCACCGACCTTTAATATTTCTGAGATGGGTTGCGCTAAAGCAGCTTCGTAATGTTCAGCAGCGGTCTCTGACTGTCCATCGATACGGGCTGCAAGGCCCAGGTGATAGTGCAGTTCGTAAGTTGTGAAGGGATCAGCCGACGGTGAAACAAGTCCCTGCTGCAGGAGCGATCGCCCCTTTGCCCAATCCCCAGCTTGACCGTACAAAGCTCCCAGCTTGTTGCAGATGTAGGCATCGTTGGGATGCCCGGCTAGGTATGCTTCCATAATGGTCTGAGCACGGCTGAACTTGTCCCGCTGGGCGATCGTAGTGGCCTCATATCCCGTATGTTCTAGCGCGACCTGGGACCACAGCCTCACCTGCCAATGTGGCTCTGCCTGCATTACAGCCGCGACACTGTCGTCCACCGTCTCGTGATAAGGACGCGCGAATCGCACATCAGCCCGATTACGAAACAAGCGAGACACCGCTGTGTAGGGTGTCTGGTCGGCATTCACTTCATGCCGCAGCAGATTCACAACCAGTATGGAATCCAACGCATGGTTCTCTAGCGCCTTGCCGTCACAAATTTGCTGCAGCATTGTCTGACCGGCTGCCGTTACAACTTCATCAGCATCTAGTACCAAGATCCAGTCGCCTGTAGCCATTTCCAAAGACTGATTCCGAGCTACAGCAAAATCATTCGTCCACTCAATTGATACGACCTGTGCCCCAAAATCCTGAGCGATGGCTACAGTCGCATCCTGTGAACCGGTGTCCGCCACAATCATTTCATCCACATAACCTTGGACACTTGCCAAGCAGCGCGACAGGTTCTGAGCTTCGTTCTTGACAATCATACAGAGGGAGAGAGACATGCGAATGGCTTTATAAGGAAGCGGGCTACAAAGAGGAATTTCAGGCAATGTCTGAGTGCCTTTAATCATACGTTGGCGAGCCGACGTTAGGGGCGCAAGGCCCTGTATCCCTGGGAATTCCGCGGAGTGTGAAATAGTTTACGGCTCGATGAAACAGTCCTGAGACAAAAGAGGGATACTGAACTCAATTATTGAAATATTGGATAGATTTGACACAACACTACCAGTAGAGTTCACACTAGAAGGGCTGTCTTGCTTCTAGCGATAAAGGTTTCATGGTTCGTCAGATTCAGGCGTTAAGGTATTTAGCTCTGTGTATCTGTGGCGTGCTCTTGGCGGGTGTCTTGTCACTTGCCATTGGCACTTGGGGGCATTCCACAGCCCATGCTCAGTCGGATGAGCCGAGTATCGAAGTGATCGAGGGGCTCATTGAAGGGGAACTCGACGACCTGAAGGAACCGGGTGAGCTACGACCTTTTGAAGAGCTGACGAAGGATCTAGAGGCGCAGGAAGGATTTTTCACGGTTTACAGTGACCTAGAAAATGGCGAGGCGTATTTAGCCATACTTCCGGAGCAGCTAAACCGCAACCTTCTACTGATTGCCACGCTGGAATCTGGGCTGGGCGAAGCGGGTCTGTTTCGGGGATGGCCCATTAATGACCTTTTGGTGCAGTTTCGCGAGATGCCGGGCGATCGCCTGCAGGTCGTTGTCCCGAATACATACATCCGTAATCCAGAAGGGCAAGATTGGCAACAGCGGCTGCTGGATGGCTCTTTCAGCGATTCAGTTATCTTCGCGATTGATGTTGTAAGTGTCGATCCAGCATCGCAAGCAAAGCTGATTGACCTGTCTGATCTTGTGATGGAGAGTGATGTTGCAAATCTGGCACAGTCTCTAGGGTGGGTCATCAGCGGTTATAGTCGCAATCCAGACCTGTCAAGCATCGGTCGTCTCAAGAATTTTGAGCAAAACCTAGAGCTCGATGCGACGGTTGGTTTTATCGGAAGCAGCAGTAATGGCGATCCGTTTGCGGCATTGTTTGGTCCCTCGTTGCGTGGATTGGCCGACGATCGTGGCTTCACCTTACAGGTTCATTACAGTATTTCAGCCCTGCCAGAACAAAGTAGTTATCGACCTCGTCAGGCCGATGAGCGGGTGGGCTATTTTCTATCGGTATTTCGGGCCCCTCCCCAAGCTGGACGAACCGATCCCTTCGTGCGACACATTAATCGCTGGCATCTCGAAAAACAGAATCTCGAAGCAGCCGTCTCTTCTCCTAGAGAGCCGATTGTGTTCTGGATTGAGAATACAGTGCCTCCTGAATATAGAGACGCAGTTCGGAAAGGCACATTGATGTGGAATGAAGCCTTTGAGCAAGCAGGGTTTGCGAACGCGGTTGAAGTGCGCCAAATGCCGGATGATGCGGATTGGGATCCGGCTGATGTACGCTACAACGTCATTCGCTGGTCCGATTCGTTGTCTCCTTGGGCTTTGGGGTTGGGCCCCTCGCGAGTGAATCCGCTCACGGGGGAGATTTTAGACGCCGATATTGTGATTGATGCCAACACCGTTCGCTGGCTGCAATTTACCTACCAAACCAGTGGGCTTGATTTGGCTCCTGAAGCCCAGGCTTATCTGCAGATGTGTGGGCAGCGATCGCAAGACTGGTATCTGCAGTGGCAGGCCATTCAAAAGTTCGGTGAGGCTGGGTTGGCAATGGCCCAAAATATGCCTGAAGAACTCCGAATGCATTCTTCCAATTCTCTGCCGGACGACCATTGTGCCGGGTATTCAGCAGGTCAGCAGACTGCCTTCGGCGCACTTGCAATCTCCGTGTTGTCAGGTGCCAATTTCACAACCGATCAGCTAGACAATTACATTCAGCAATATTTGGCAGCCCTAACGGCCCATGAAGTCGGGCATACACTTGGCCTGCGGCACAATTTTGCGGGTAGCCGTTTGCTTTCTCCTGAAGAGCTCAATGACCCAAACATTACGCGTAGTCAAGGGTTAGTGAGTTCGGTGATGGACTACTTTCCGCCTAACATTGCCCCGCCTGGGACTGAACAGGGTGATTTCTTTCCGACCCGGATAGGGCCTTACGATGTTTGGGCAATCGAGTATGGCTATCGGACCACGCCACCCACACCGCTACAGCGCTCCGAGCGACGGCTCTTGGACGAAATTACTAACCGTAGCCATGCCCCCGAGCTGGCCTATGCCACCGATGAAGACGTTTTTGGGTTTATTGACCCCGAGACCAATGCTTGGGATTTAAGCAACAATCCGCTGCAGTTCGCTCAGTGGCAGCTTGAAAACTCGCAGGCAGTGTGGCAGCGGCTTAACCGGCTCTCAGTCAGTCCGGGTGAAGGCTATGGTAGCCTGCGCCGACGCGTGGACTTAGTGTTCAGCTACTTTAATAGAAATGCATTGACACTGGCGAACTATGTCGGCGGGCAGCGCTTTCGACGCCTTGATCCTTGGGATACCCACAGCCAAACACCGCTAGAACCTGTTTCAGCAGCAAAGCAGCGGGAAGCCATTGCAGCCCTCAATAAATATGTCTTTGCACCCAATGCGTTTGAGTTTTCGCCCCAGTTGCTTAACCAGCTCGCGCCTGATCGCTGGAACCATTGGGGAACATCCCTAACGCTGTCACTTGATTATCCTATTTATGAACAGGTGCTCGCTATCCAGAGCATGGCCTTAAGCGACTTGATGTTGTCAGAACGTCTTTCACGAGTACGTGATTTGGAATTTAAGACAGACGAAGAAGACGTTTTTACCGTTGCTGAACTATTTGAATCGTTGTATCAGGGAGTCTGGTCAGAAGTTGCGACTCCCGCAGACGATGCGCCAGAAGTATCTAGCTTGCGGCGTGGGCTCCAGCGGCATCACCTCAACATCTTGTCTAATCTGGTTTTGCGGCGAACCTTCTGGGATGCGCTTTCAGCCCAAAGCTTCACCGACTTCATCGCACTTTTATCGACTGTAGGAGCCCCTGAAGACGCCCGCGTCTTGGCCCGCTACCAGCTGCGCCAAATTTCCCAAGATGTGGAAGCAACGCTATCGAACTATGAAGGACGAATGGCTGTCACGACTCAAGCCCATTTGGAGGACGTCCGCGATCGCATCAGTCGTGTTCTAGAAGCTCCTCTGCTGGGGCTTTAGTGAGTAGAGGGTAGTGGGTTCTACCCTGCGGGAAGGGCACAGCCCTACGTTCTCCGCTAGTGTTTGGTGGCTGGTAGTTGATGGTGGAGTTGGGGCGAGGCATTTGGAGCGTAGAGTCTCGATGTGTGGTGAACATACGGGCCACATACTTCACCCTTACGGGATTCTTGCTCCCCCACCCCCGTATTCCCTCCAGGGAGGCTACGCTCATGGCTGATGCTCACAGCAAAGTCCACTACCCCATCCCTCGATTTCCCCTTCATCTCAATTTCTGGTTGCTTGCGATCGTTCGGGCAGGTTTTGAGTAAAAGCAATAGGATTTCCCGATGCGCGATCGGCTGAACCTGCCCCTACGGTTCACCCTTCTACCCTTCCACCTATCTACTCCCCTTTCCCCTTTCCCCCTAACCCACTACCCACTAATCTTTTTCTGTTCCCTGTTCTCTATTCCCCCTAATCATCCTCGCCCCAAGTATACTTAGCCAGAATAGAAACTAGTTCAGCCGAGTTGAAGGGTTTGCTGATGTAGTCTTGCATGCCAGCTTCGAAGCAGCGATCGCGATCGCGCGTTCGAGCCAAGGCGGTCGTAGCCACAACTGGGATGCCCTCCCATTCCGGATTCTGGCGGATTTTACGGGTCACCTCAAGGCCATCCATCCCAGGTAGGTGGACATCCATCAGCACCATAATGGGACGATGGGATACTAACCAATCTAAAGCGGCCTGACCATTGGGTAAGTGAATCGTTTCGTAGCCCCAGTAGTTGAGCATGTGCTCTAAGAGCATGGCATTGATAGGGTTATCCTCCACCAACAGTACCTGGCCGGTGGGTGCAATATCTGGAAGGGCATGCAGTTTATCTTCAGAACGCACGTCAGGCTTATTCGGAGAAGTTGACTGCACATCAGACCCAGTATCGGTTCGGCAATCTAGCGGCAGTTGAATCGTAAATTTCGCTCCTTGCCCAATTTCTGATTCCACCGTGATATCGCCCCCGTGAAGTCGTGCCAGTCTCTGGGTTAGAGCCAGTCCTAGCCCTGTTCCTTCATACTTACGAGATAATGTACTGTCAAGTTGCTGAAACGGCTGAAACAGCAGTGACTGTTGTTCTCTGGGGATCCCAATTCCCTCATCCCAAACCGTCATAAGGATGGATTCACCTTTTTGCTGCACTTCCAGGCCAATAGCCGTCCCCTTTTTGGTGAACTTAATCGCGTTCGATAGCAGATTCAACAGCATCTGCCGCACCCGCATTTCATCGGCAAGCAGCGGTGGCAAATCAGGCGAAACCGTATGGTGAACGGTGAGTGCCTTCATCTCAGCCTGGCTGGTCACCATGGCTAGTACGTCTTGGCACAGTGCTTCGACGGATATGGACTGCACGTGCAGGTCCATTTGTCCGGCTTCTACTTTGGAGAGGTCCAAGACCTCATTAATGAGTGCCAGTAAGTGCTCACCACTCTGATGAATCTGAGTGACGTAGAGATGCTGACGCTCATTCAACTCGCCATACACTTGCTGCTCCAAAAGTGAGGAAAATCCCAGAATGGAAGTCATGGGCGTCCGCAGCTCGTGGGACATGTTGGCTAAAAACTCTGATTTCAGCTTGTTGGCTCGGGACAACTCCAGGTTCTTGGAGGCCAGTTCAGCTTTAATCTGCTCTTGTTGCGTAATGTCTCGCAAGATAATGGAAACGGCTGTCGGGATATCGTTATCTCCTTCACATACCTGGCTAACTGAAACCAACGCTGTGAAGGTCTGCTGATCCTGACGCTGGCAGACAACCTGGCCACTCCAACCTTCGCCCGCTGCGTGTTCTAGAAGCCAGAGCATTTGCTCTTCGTTCTGAAAGAAAATTTCAATACTGGCACGATTCAATCGGTCTTGAGTCCAGCCAAAAATTCGCTGAGTTGCCAAATTGGCGTATACGATTTTGCCGTCTAGGTCGGTAATCAAGGCGCTGTCGTGGGCTGAATCCAGTGCCTTGGAGAACATCTTGAGCTGACGCTCAAACCGTTTGCGTTCGGTAATATCCCGACCAATTCCCAGGGCTCCTACCAACTGCCCATCACGATATAGCAGCCGCCCGTTGACTTCGATGAAAACGCGATCGCCCGTCTTAGTCATTACAGCGAATTCGTAATCACGTAACTCCCCAGTTTGCAGCAGGCTAGTGAAAGCCTCCAGGGTCGGCATGTGATATTCAGGCGCAACAATGTCGAGATAGGAGTGCCCAACGACTTCTTCATAGCGATCAGCTCCGATGAGCCTCAGGCCATAGGAGTTGACAAACGTAAAGGTACCAGTTAAGTCCAGAGTGTAGACAATATCGGAAGCGGCCTCTACGTAAGTCCGAAACAGGTCGTCTGAAGTGTGATCAACCGGAGCAACTGTCATAGAGTAGGGAGCGGATGGGGGATTTGCGCTTGACATAGCGTATGTTTACTCACGAGTTGCAGACAAGCAGCAGAGTGACCCCTGATGGTAACACTGTAGACTCACTTCGAGGGCTAGACCTGACTGCCACCTTGCATTTTTCAGCACAAAGTCGGTAGAATCAGGGGCTTTTTGGACATGACCAACTGCGTATCTTTCACGAGTTGTCAGTAGAGAACAGTAGAGATAGATGCAACTGCGACAGTCTATGTTCCTCATCATGCCAATAGATGCCAAATCTTATCCTAATCTGCGAAACAAATTCACAGGGACTTGATTGAAGTTCTTGTTTTGAAAAGCGAGGGACACTCAAATAAAACCCTTGGATAGCCTTACTACCGGCTTTGAGCACGATCCCAGTCGAAATAATGGCTGGTGACAGCTTCTTATTCCTTTTGCTGACACTTGCAAGGTGCTAGGACTGGACCTTAGACAAAGCATGGCAATAACGTTGAACTAGCACATCAATGCCGGTAATCGCAGTCCCAACGACTACGGCAAAAGCACCTAGTTCCATCGCCTTGGACGCCGCTTGGGGCGACGCAATGCCGCCTTCACAAATGCACGGAACCGAAACTTCAGTCACGATATCAGCTAATAGTTCAAATCCAGGCGGGTCATCGGTGTCAGTCTCTTCTGTGTAGCCGTAAAGGGTTGTTCCTAGTAGGTCAACGCCCGCGACCGCGGCGTTTTTTGCAGCGGTTAGGGTATCGATGTCTGCCATCACAGGTTT
Organism: Cyanobacteria bacterium J06626_18; assembly: GCA_038523735.1. Taxonomy (GTDB): domain Bacteria; phylum Cyanobacteriota; class Cyanobacteriia; order Phormidesmidales; family Phormidesmidaceae; genus SIO1E4. The sequence goes on from JBCBJE010000019.1 coordinate 9,131, forward strand.
GCCCAGCTCTTGATGAATGCGGTCAACTAACTCAGTTAGGCGCTCATCGCCCGGACGCGGTCGCAGAGTCGCATCGATCGCAACAATGTCAGCCCCAGCTTCAGCAACCGCCCGGGCATGACGAAATTGCGGTGTGATGTACACAGGCGAATCTGGAATTACCTGCTTCCAGAGACCCACAATCGGCACCTTGACCCGCTGACGCACTACTTCAATATGCGTAGGTGTATCAATCCGTACTCCCACGGCCCCCTGCAAAACAGCCGTCTCCGCCATCGCCGCAATCACCATTGGGTCGTGCAACGGTGAAGCTGGTGGGGCCTGGCACGAAACCACCAATCCCCCCTGCAAGGACTGTATTGTTTCAGCAATCGGCATAAAATCTGGTTCTCATGAAAAGTGCGATCGCATCTCCTCACCTAAGAGCCCATTCTACCGACCTCTGTGACTTCTGCTTGCTATTTCCTACATTGCTTCTTTTCTAGAATGGCGGGGTGATTGCTACGCGCTAGCACCAGCCTTGGCGCTAGCGATGCCACTTGGGCCTGTCCAGAGGGTTGTATGTCGCCCTACCCCCTTTCACCGTTTCCCCTTTCTCTTTTACCCTCCCACCCATCCACTCTCCCACTCCGAACTCTATGCTGCCCAAACCAAGCAAAGCCGAAATTCAAGCTGCCTACAATCAGGAAGTTCCCGACATCATTGCACCAAATCTGAAGGTCTTGTTCTGTGGTATCAACGCCAGCCTCTACAGCGCTGCCGTCGGTCATCACTTTGCCCGACCCGGTAATCGCTTCTGGAAAGCGCTTCACCAAGCGGGCTTTACTAATCGCCTATTACACCCCGCCGAAGACCAAATCCTGCTGCAGTATAGCTATGGACTTACCAACATCGTCGCCAGAGCCACGGCGCGAGCAGATGAGCTCGATCGCCCTGAACTCCAGCAGGGCTATCACGACTTATCCCACAAGCTGGAGAAATTCCGTCCTCAATATCTGGCAATTCTTGGCATCACCGCTTACCGCATTGCCTTCAAGCAACCCAAAGCCCAAATTGGGTACCAATCAGAACAGCTACGCGACACCCAAATCTGGGTTCTCCCTAATCCCAGCGGCCTGAATGCCCACTATCAGATTAACGATTTGGCTCGGGTGTATGGTGAGTTGCGAGAGCAGGTAAGGGGATAGGGAAGTGGGGGAGTGAGGAAAGGGCGCAAAATACCTTAAGGGTAAGGCATTTGGCCCGTATGTTCACCACACATCAAGACACTACGCTCTAAATGCCTCGCCCCAGATCAACCCTCAACCCTCAACCCTCAACCGCCCACGAAGAACCCAGAACCCAGAACCCAAAACAACAAAAACCCTCACCCCATTGGAAAATTAGTGTGTGCTTGCCATTCCTTGCCGGTATGGATCAGGAGCGTGAATTCAGTCACGGAAAATGTAAATTGCACGGCTCGCTGCTCGAATTCGGGCCATGCTTGATGAAAGGCGGCGGGTTTCAAATCATGGAAGGCAACAGTCAAATGAGGTCGGAAAGGGCGGGTTCGCGATCGCGGATCAACAATATCCAAGGTTGCGGCCAGATGGTGACTGAGGTCTTGCTGCAGGGTCATGAGTTCAGGCGTGTGGTCAACCGCCAGATAAATCACTCGGGGTGGAAAGGCCCCAAATCCAGAGAGCGTGAGGGGAATAGAGGCACGATGCGGCACAAAACTGGATAAGGCAGCTTGCAGACGTTCGTAGTCTTGCTTGGGCCAGGTGAAAGGGGCTTGCAGTGTGATGTGGGGCGGCGATCGCAGGGCAGCTTTGCTATGGTAGCGATCGCGAAAATAGGTTTTCAATTCTGTGGCGTAGGTCTGTACGTCTTTAGGAGGCAGCAACGCGATAAAGAACCGCACATCTTCACTGGGAGCTTGAGTCAAATCAGGATGGAGCATGTCGTTAAATCAGGACTGCTAGGTATGTCCTTATGTCTGAATGACCTGTGAATTCCGTTACGATTTTGCTTGTTAGGCTTGCAACTTAGTATGCTAGATCACCATGCATCGCTGACGGGCAATCCGTTGGTTAGCAGTCGATCCGTTTCCGAGTCCCTTTGACAGAGCCATTTATGCATTGTGCAGGAGGGCTGTAGTGCCTTGGTTTGTCAAAATTGAGCGTGGAATTATTGAAAAAGCGGCCTTCGACCGGCATGTTCCAGCCCATACAGCCTATGTTAAGAAGCTCATCCAGAAAGGACATCAAGCTCGTACTGGATATTGGGCGAAGCGTGGGGGCGGGATGCTGTTGTTCCAAGCGGCGTCTAGAGCAGAGGCAGAGGCGATCGTACAGGCCGATCCTTTGATTGAAAATGGATGCGTCGACTATGAGTTGCATGAATGGTGCATTGTGGTGGAATAGGGGCACGGTATATCGTGTCTCTACGACAGAATTACGGATGCGCTATAAAACACCCTGCGAGCGATACGAATGGCAGATTCTGACAACGGCTACAAAATTCTCACTGACAACCGCCAAGCACGCCATCAGTATCATGTTTTAGAAACTTTTGAAGCGGGTATCGAGCTACGAGGTACCGAGGTCAAGTCGATTCGAGCTGGCAAAGTCAATCTGCGAGATGGCTATGCCCAAGTCCGCGATGGCGAAGTTTGGTTAAACAACGTCCATATTTCGCCCCACGGCACCACCATTCAGGCATACAATCACGATCCTCGCCGGGCCCGCAAGCTACTGATGCACAAAGGCGAAATTCGTAAGCTTATTGGCCAAGTGGAACAGAAGGGACTGACGCTGGTTCCCCTCAAGATGTATCTCACGCGCGGTTGGGTGAAAGTCACGCTCGCCCTAGCTAAAGGCAAGAAACTTCATGACAAGCGCGAAACACTGAAGCGTAAACAAGAGAAGCGCGAAGTCGAGCGAGCCCTAAAAGGTAACTTCTAAAGGCTTTAGGGTTCGTCGCAGCGACCTACCAAGGCGCCGACTCTAACACTTCTGCCAGTTCCTGGAAAGGTTCGATAACTTCGCTGATAAAGCTGTAGGTTTCCAGAATGCGATCGCCTTGCACCACAATTTCTGGACTGGGATAGACCTGCATCAGTTCTAGCAAAGTCAGCTGGTTATCATCGGCAGAAGCACCAATCAAAGCCGCCCGAAGAGCGAGGGGTCCGCCTTCACCCGAAGCCGGTTGGATCGTTTCGCTGACACGATCTAGCATCCATTCACCGGGAGGGCTGTTGAGTGCCAGGTCCAGAACCGTTGTTCTGAGTTCTACAGGCTGGTTCAGAGCCGTCCGCAGCTGTTCGGGGTCTTGGTTGGAAAGTTCCAGCAAACTTGCTAACTCATCAGACGTTTCGCCTGTTTCGGCTAGTGTTTCCAAATCTTCGATCGGGACATCCATCGAGAAAAAGCCATAGGTTAGGACAACCGTCTCTGCCGCAATCGCCCCCGGCGCTGTACTCGCGAGGATAGCCAGACAGCATCCGCCTATAGTCAATAGCGTCTTAGATCCCATCATTCTGACTTGCCTCCTGAAGGTTTTGAACCGCGCATTACGCCCCAAGCGATACCTGCTGCAAGGACTCCCCCACCGACCAGAGCAACTCCTCCCAAGGGGAAAGACGAAGCCGTTTGGCGTGGAGTTTCCGCCGATGCCACGGGGGCAGTCTCTGTGGCTAAATCCGTAGTCGGCTGTTCCGCATTAGGGAGCGTTTCGGCAGGCACAGCCGCCGCTTCACTGTCACTCTCTGCCACTTCCGTTGCCGCATCATTCGCAGGCGCAATACCAGCAGCCTGGGCCGCCACAGTTACATCAAAGCGTAATTCAAACGGACTAAACTGAACATCCCCCAGAGGTGCACCCGCCAGCACAAGCTCGTAAGCACCTACCTCGGGAAATGTTACAGAAGAGCCTGGAATATCTGCATATCCCTCTGCTGAAACCGGACGGAGCGAAGGCGACGCGATTGCGGTATCGCTGCCATCATAAACTGTGAGCGTACAGTCACAGTCTTCCAAAGGAATCACGACACCGCCCACCTTGGTCAAAGCAAACCATAAATCCGAAGGAGCCCCCGCTTTAGGAATGTCATCCGGCTCGATATGCAGCGTTGCTCCGATATCATCCTGTACCTCTACCTTGTGAGCTACCGCAGGTAGGGCCACACCTAAACCTAAGATTCCTGCGATTAGGGCAGCACGATTGTTCATGGTGATGGGGTATTGGTTGTGGATTGTTGGTTCTTTGTTCTTCGTTCTTCGTTGGTTGAGTTGGGGCGAGGCATTTAGAGCGTAGAGTCTCGATGTGTGGTGAACATACAGGCCAAATGCCTCACCCTTACGGATTTTCTTCCCCCATCCACCCTTCTACCCATCCACCCATCCACCCTTCTACCCTTCTACCCTTCTACCTTCCTACGCTTCCTCGCTTCCACATACCACTTCTCTATTCTAAAGAGTCGCCAAACGGTGCGCGATCGCACGGCAAAGACCAATACCACAACACTCGCTAACGCTAGCGTATGGACCAACGGACGGCCTTGATGCTGCAGGCTCCCGAGGTAAGAAGAACCCGCCAGAATGCAGTGAACGCTGGCGAGAAGAAGCGCCACGATACTTAACAAATGAAGCGATCGCCACTGGCGACCTAACCATCGCTGGGCCGCGTCGGTGCTGGTGAGGGTGAGAGGGAACATTATTGCCAGGCCAATCACACCTGCGAGTACGCCCCACTGATGCTGTGGCAGCATGAATCGCACAGCGGCTGGGTTCCACTGCCAGCTATGTTCCAGCATATGCAATGTGTGAGCCATTGCTAGGATAAAGGCTCCTACCCCTAGGAGACGGCGCAGCTTGAGAGGATAGGCCCACAGTTTGCTGATGGGACGGGCAATGAGGGCCAGTACTAGGCATAAAACAGCGAGGTGGCCGGTGTAATCCACCATCACGTCGCCGGTACGCATCAATGTCAGGACACCGATGAGAAGTGTAATCCAACCACCAAATTGAAATAATTGGCTGCTGCGATCGCGGCTCAACCAAGTGCTGGAGGCTCCTACGCCGACCATTACAGGCAGTGTACCTAGGCCAAAGGCCATCATCGTAGCGGCTCCCTCGGTTAGCGAACCGGTTTCGGCGGCTTTCACTTGAGCGACGTAGAGAAAGCCGCAAGGGATGAGCCCCCATGCCAGGCCCAACAGAGCAGGTGTCCACCAGCCTTGTCGTTTAGCCGTGACCGTCATAGCTTGCTGAAGCTTGTTGTGCAGCAGTCCCTGAAACGGATGCAGTAAAGGCAGCTTAGGAAGTATCTGCGGCGCAACTTGCCTGAGTCCGAGGAAGATTAGTAGTCCGCCCGTAAAAAGAGCCATGCTGCGCCGCAGGAGGCTGCCCACACCAGCCATCTGTCCGCCTGCCACCAAAACTGACCCTAAACCACCGATCGCAGCCCCAACGAGGATGTAGCTCAGTAATCGCCCTAGGTTTAGCCACAGGTGAAAGGCCACGTGTTGCCAGCGGCTGCGGCTGTTCGTATCATCAGTTGCGTCTGCCTTTGCTTGAGTTGAGAGGGAAAACGCTACTGTAATGGGACCACACATGCCCGCACAGTGCCCAAAACTGCCTAAAAAGCCCAGTGCAGCAACCAATCCCAATTCCAGCACAGCGGACTATCCCTC
>JBCBJE010000020.1:0-14708 GCA_038523735.1 Cyanobacteria bacterium J06626_18
GACAGGCTTTGCCTACGCGAAGCGTCTCCGGAGGAGAAAGAGTGGGAGAGTTCACTGGTATCGTTGGTGCCGTTTAGCTCGGGTTGATTCTGAGCTAAGGCGGTTTCGGCGACGGCAACTGGTACGATAGCCGCAGCTAACACCCAGAAGTAATTCGGATTCTGTAACTTTCCCATCATGTTCCTCACGCACCGTAACTCAAGCTCAGCCGGAGCCTAGACTGTTGGTCATAAAAACCATCGCCACGATCTGGATAGCGAGCTTGAAGCGAATTATTCTCGATTAGCGTAGGAGAATGACGGGCGGCTTTCTAGAGATTTTGAGGCCCAAACGCATTTTTATAGCGGTATGCAACCACATCAAGCACACCTTTCTGTTCCCTGTGCCCTGTTCTCTAACCTGCAGACTGCCATGCTTGCATCTGAAATGCCTTAGGGTTAAGGCCCATTTGCTGACGAAATGCGGTGGCAAACTTACTGCGACAGGTGTAGCCTACGGCTGCTGCGACTTTTGCAACTGACAGCTCGGAGATTAGTAGCAACCGCCGGGCTTGATTCAGTCGGCAATCTTTTAGGTAGCCATAGGGTGTAGTGCCATAGACCTGGCGAAAACCTCGGTTTAACTTGAGTCGATTGGTATGCACCTGTCGGGCCAATATTTCCACGGTTGGCGGATTGATCAATTGGTTCCTCAAAATAGCTGCCGCCTGATAGACGGAATTCAGGTCAGCTTTATTGAGGCAGGGTTGCACCATAGCTTCTAGGTGCAAAGATACGAGTTCTAGCGCCTTGCGCTCCAAATAAGCCCGGCGAATGGCCCCCTGATACGGGCAACTGAGAATCTGCCCTATGACCTGGTTGATCACAGGGGTATGAAGGTTGCGCATCGTGTAGATGAGATCGATCGCTTCCAAGTAAAGGTCATGCGGGAGGATGTGTTCTAAGTTGATGGGCGAACTAGAGGCAATAGCTGTAGACCATTTTGAGACCCTTGTGCGATCGAAAATTCGGTTCAGCATGCTGATTACATTGGCAAACGTGTCCCCTGTGCGGTGTTGACATAGGGCCAATAGAGTCCGTTCAGCGATACCCCGTGTTTGGGGGGATAAGCGTTCCATAAAGGATTGAAAGTAGGTTATTAGAGAAGGAAACTTGAAAATAACCTCCACCTCGAAGGCTCTTCTGTGAGCCGGGGTAACGCCTAAATTCGGCAAGCCAAACCGGGGTAGAAAGGAACTGTATCCAGCATCAGGGCGAAATTCAAATTTAAGATAGTCGCCCGCATCAAGTGAGTGGGTGATCACATCTTGGGTAAGCGTATAGTCAAGAATAACCAGGGTTAGATCATCGCGAAGCCGAATTTTTTGGCGATACCCTCGACCCAAATTAGCGGGATAAACCAGAACTTGATCAGAGGTATCGGCATGGAACAGCCGTGAATCACTTGGGCTTCCAGGTAGAAGCCAGTCTTCCCAATGATTCAAGACCGGTTGTGCTGGCATGGCAGTGCTTGATGTAAACGTCCATTATTGATGAGAACAAGTTGCATTATAAATGCTGCTAGCCAAACGTTGTTACTTCTCTAGTCGGGACACTGTTGTCTAAGGGCACTTGAATGTCTGAGGGTACTTGAACCGCATTTTCGGTTGGGAAAAAGGAATGGCTTCGTTTAGGTGGCAAGTTGAAACTCACTAAATCCGTCACAGTTCATATCCCTTGACATGGCATAATGATGCGAATAATTCTTATTAAATTGACTTGCCCTAGCAGCCGACAGAACGATGCTACTAAAGTCGAATCAAGGCAGCGATTGGTTGATTCCTGGCAGTCCAGACGATCCTAGGCTATTACATGTGGATGCCTCTGATCGCATTCTTGTTTGTCCGCCCAGTCTAGGTTACGGCTATCGTCAAGAGATTCCGCTGCGAGACGATCTCAGGCTCATTATTATCGATTACACCTTCCATCAGGATGTAGTGGTTGATGCAATTGGGGACGGCGATCGCATCGAATTTGAGTTTCACTTGGCTGGGCCTCATGCTGATTACAGCCTTTGCATTCCTTGCTTTAGGTTGAGGCAGTTTGGCTTTAGGCTGGCAGGAAAACGAGTTTTTAAGGTTGAGGTTTTCTTTAAGCGACCGACGCTCGTCAGCTATGCTCAATTTTTTATGGAGCGCTTGCTACCCCAGGCACAAACGGCTGCTGAGCGTATTGTGCAGGCGCTCTATCGTCATCAAGTGGGGGTTGCAAGTACCACTACAGCTAGGATGATCGATCGCATTTTCAACCCTGTAGCGCCTAGGTCTGGTTCAGGCGCAATCATGTCTGAACCGGTCTTAAGCATGGAGCAAATTTTGACCAATACCCTCTTTGAAGAGTCGGCTTTGCTGAGTTACGCAACTCGCAGTCCCATCACCCCAGCGATGAGTCACCTCATTGAGCAAATACTCGGCTGCCCATATCAAGGCATGACCCGCCGCAATCATCTCACCCACAAAGCCCTGAAACTGGTCGATTTGCGGCTCAATGCGCTGCTTCAGCCCCCCTTTAACGACGCTGACACGCGCTGTATCGTTCAAGCGGCCACTCTACTGCGAACTCAAATGGTCCAGCCTCCCTCATTAGAAGCGCTGGCTCGGCAAGTCGGGACTAATCGATTCACCCTGACTCAGGGCTTCCACAAATTGTACGGGACGACGCCGTTTGGTTATTTGCGCGATCGCCGTTTGATTCAGGCTCGACAACTGTTAATGACCTCGGACCTATCAATCACAGAAGTTGCGGCAGCTGTTGGTTATACCAGCCGCAGTCGCTTTGCCACAGCCTTTCGCCAAAAAACGGGGCTCAATCCTAAAGCATTTCAGATGCAAGCTTGGCAATCTGCTAGTTAACCGATTGCTGGTTCATACGCAATTCAGCAACGACTCCGCAAAAATTGCATTTGGGGCGCGAAATCTCTAGGCAGCGATCGCCAATTCCCATACGCTAATCGAGAATAATTCGCTTCAAGCTCAATAGCTCAGTTCGGTAGCGCCGCGTCACGCCGCCTGCCGAACTTCCTTTTGAGCGCGAGTAGCCGTGTGAGGAACCTGATGGGAAAGTCGTTACCGAATCGGAATTACTTCTGGGTTTTAGCTGTGACCAGTGTGTCGATGACGATTGTAGAAGCTGCTACAGCACAAGCGTTACCGGATAAGGCGTCCTTGGTTAATCGTCATAATCTTTGGGAAGGGCACAGCCCTAAGTTATTCGAGCAGCCTCAACGCTCTGAACCCACTACCCACCACCCACCACCCACTACCCATTACCCAACATCCCTCCCAAACTCAATTGCCCAAACCGAAACCTCCCCAATCCAGATCATCGGCATCCAACTGGAGGAGACCGAGGCAGGCTTACAGATTTTGCTAGAAACGGCTGATGGTGAATTAGCCACGCCGACAACGACAGTAGCGGGCGACGCGCTGATTACTGAAATTGCCAATGCAATGCTACTGCTGTCGGAGGGCGACGAGTTTTTAGAATTTCAACCCGCTGAGGGAATTGCCCTAGTGCAAGTCACAGCCTTAGCGGGAGAGCGCGTGCAGGTTGTCGTTACAGGCACCGATGCTCCACCCACGGCAACTGTCGAGGTCACAGCAACCGGGCTAGCACTGAGTGTTGTGCCAGGAGTCGCTCAAGCAGATGAAGAGGATGAAGCGCTGCGAGTTGTGGTCACTGGTGAAGAAGAGCAGGGCTATGCTGAGCCGAATGCTACCACCGCTACCCGTACGGATACGCCGCTGATCGAGATTCCCCAGTCGATTCAGGTCATCCCCGAAGCCGTTTTAGAAGATCAGCAGGTCGTTAGCCTGAATGATGCGTTACGCAACGCACCCGGTGTGACACAGGGCAATACCTTTGGGCAATCGCAAGACAGTTTTGTGATTCGTGGATTTGAGGGAGCGACGATTTTACAAGATGGCTTCCGCAATTTTGATGACCTTCGGGAAACAGTCAACCTAGAGCGGATTGAGGTGTTGCGCGGACCCGCTTCAGTTCTCTACGGTAATGCCGAGCCAGGAGGCGTCATCAATCTGGTCACCAAGCAGCCTTTAGACACCCCCTTTGCAGAGGTGTCTGCCCAGTTTGGCAGCTACCAATTTTTTAGACCCACACTCGATGTCACCGGTCCGCTCGACGCTGAGGGAAATATCCGCTATCGCCTGAATGCGGCCTATGAGTATGCCGAGGGCTTTCGGGATTTTGAAACCGACACAAATCGAGTATTCTTAGCTCCCGTGATTGCCATTGATGTGGGCGATCGCACCGACTTAACGCTGGAATTGCAGTACCTGAATGACCAGCGCCCGTTTGATCGTGGCATCCTCCCTGTGGGTGATGAGGTGGCTGATGTCCCCCTCGACACGATTACGGGTGAACCCACTGACTTTACGAGAATTCAGAGTACAAGCGTTGGCTACCGTTTAGAGCACCGCTTTAGTGATAACTGGCGGCTGAGTAACCGCTTCCGGTATTCAAACGCTGATTCTCTCAGCCGCCGGACTGAGCTTAGTGAGCTGGTTGGCGGGCTCGAGCCCGATGGCACGATCAATCGTCTCTTTTTCTTTAATGACACTGAGTCTGAGACCTATGAAGTTCAAACCGAGATCACCGGGGAATTTGCCACAGGCTCGATTAACCACACCTTGTTAGCCGGCATCGATCTGTTTTTTGGAGACACTGAGATCTTTGTCTCAAATGATCTCGCGCTGCCGGTCAACTTATTTGATCCTGTGATTGGCCTTGTCCCCCCTCCAGATTTACCCTTTGCGTTTACGGTCAATGACACAAGTGGCAGCACCAGCCGGGTTGGATTATTTCTTCAGGACCAAATTGAACTGTTGCCGGAGGTCACTTTGCTGCTGGGGGGGCGTGTTGATTTCTTGACCCAGAGTATTAATTCGGAAGCCATTTTCATTCCAGGAGTCGCCAACACGCCAGCGAACGATGAGAAGCGATCGCAGACGGTGTTTACCCCAAGGGTGGGCATTGTCTATCAGCCAATTGAAGAACTCGCCTTGTATGCTAGCTACAGTCGCTCCTTTGAACCCAACGAATTGACAGCAATCACCACTGATGGTGATTTTCTTGATCCAGAAGAAGGTGAACAGTTTGAGGTGGGTCTGAAGACTGAGCTATTCGATGGGCGACTGGCAGCAACCCTAGCGTTCTTTGACATTACCCAAACCAATGTGGCTGCACCTGATCCGGATGCCCCTCTTGGGAGCGGCTTCGTGGTGCCGATTGGCGAACAGACGAGTCGAGGTATGGAATTAAACGTAACGGGCGAAATCTTGCCGGGGTGGAATATTCTGGCGGGCTTTACCCTGCTGGATGCTGAAATTGAAGAAAGTCCCGACTTCCCCGATGGCGCGACACTCCCCAACGTCCCAGACACGTCCGCTAGTCTGTGGACGACGTACGAAATTCAGTCAGGCAGCTTGGCCGGACTCGGTTTTGGGCTGGGACTCTATTACGTAGGAGAACGCCAGGGCGATGAGGAGAACTCCTTCACGCTAGACGAGTATCTCCGCACGGATGCCGCCATCTACTATCGCCAGGACGATTTCCGGCTAGGACTTAATTTTCGTAATCTCTTCGACATCGACTATTTCGAGAATGGTGGACTGCAGCGGCGGGGCGCGACGCCGGGCGACCCCTTCACAGTGATTGGCAGTGTTTCAGTAACGTTTTAGGGGGCTAATACAGGATGCTTGTTCGAGGCAGCATCAAGACCACTGTGCTTTTTCTAGCGGCTTTATTGGCGGTCGTGACGTTTTCCGCCTGCAGCGGTGCTAACCAACGTAACTATGAGCCGATCCTCCCCTCGGAGGGACGTACCATCCAACATGCTAGGGGTGAAACAGTCGTGCCTCGAATGCCGCAGCGGGTAGTGCTGTTAGGGGCGGTTGTCGATGCACTAGCGCTGGGTATTGAACCGGTCGGAGCTGCTTTCTCTGGGTTTCCGCAGCGGGCCAAGAGCGATGAACTCGCGCCGTTGCTAGGCGATCGCACCGAGGGTATTACGGTACTGGGGCATGTCAGTCAGCCCGATTTAGAGCGAATTGTTGAGCTGCAGCCTGATCTGATTTTGCTAGTGGGGACAAAAGGGTCTGGCAACTTCTATTCGCGCTTGGCACAGATTGCTCCGACCGTAGTCATAGACTTCTCGCGAGGGGCTGCTGCTTGGCAAGCGTATGTGTTAGAAGCGGCAACCGCTTTGGGTAAACCGGATGAAGCTCAGGCCCTAATTCAGCAGTATGAGCGGCGAGTGGCTCAGTTTCAAGCAGCGATGGGCGATCGCCTCGATACTACAGTCGTTTCAGTTGCTCGTTTTTTAGCTGAACGGTTTCGTATCTACCAGCAGAACAGTTTTTCGGGAGCTGTGTTAGCCGAAATTGGTCTACCCCGCCCTGAAAGCCAGCAGCGCAATCGCTCCTATCAAAACATCAGCATCGAAAAGCTCTCCAGCATGGACGGCGATGCCCTGTTTTTTATGCAAGATAATCCTGAACAGTCAACCCTAACCAGAGTGCGAAATAATCCCCTCTGGTCACAACTAGGTGTCGTACAACAGGGGCAGGTGTATGAGGTATCGCTAGAGGTTTGGTTTCTCAACGCTGGCATTGTCAATGCCCACATGATATTGAATGACCTGTTTCGCACCCTCGTTCCCAATGGGGAACAGTACGTGATCCATCAGGTCGGCGAGTTGACTCTGCCGTGAGTGCAACCCCTTCGTCCCTGCGGACCTTTCTGACCATCTGGCTGGGGCAGTTCGGCTCGACCGTGGGCAGCCGCATGACTAACTTTGCCATAACGCTGTGGGCCTGGGACTTAACGCAGCAGGCGACTGCCTTGGCGCTGGTAGGCTTTTTCACGCAACTCTCGCAGCTACTGATAACCCCCTTTGCTGGCGTAATTGTAGATCGCTGCAGCCGCAAACAACTGATGATGGTCGGGGATGCCGTCGCAGCCCTCTCATCCGTTGTGCTTCTATGGCTGCATACCAGCAACCAGCTAGAGATCTGGCATCTGTACGCTGCTGGGGCTGTCAACGGGATATTTAGCCAGTGTCAAGGGCTGGCTTACACCGCCTCCATGTCGCTGATGGTGCCGCAGCGCCACTACAGTCGTGCCTTGAGCCTAAATTTTCTATCGGGTTACGGATCAGGCATTTGGGGACCGGCGATCGCGGGAGCCCTGTATCCCCTCGTAGGCTTGACCGGCATTTTGCTGGTGGATTTGGGCACGTTTGCGATCGCAGTCCTGACGATTCTGTTTGCCACGATTCCTCAACCCCAGACCCCGGCTACGCCACTGGCTTTTCGCAAAGACCTGATCGTCGGCTTTCGCTACCTATTCCAGCGACCGGGGCTGCTAGGGATTTTGGTGACTGCTGCCCTGTTTCAATTCGCTTTTCAAGTCACTGCGGCACTGCACGCGCCGCTGATTTTGGCCCGCAGTGAGGGTTCTGCTCAGATATTGGCAACGGTTTATGCCACGTCTGGGTTGGGGGGCGTGATGGGGGCCATACTGATTGCCATCCGGGGAGGACCGCGATCGCGCATTCACGGCATATTGCTGGGGATGATCGGAGCCGGATTGAGTCGAGCGGGCTTTAGTTGCGGGCAGAGCCTGGCGCTGTGGCTGCCGATGCAGTTTGGTTTGGCGTTTAGTTTTCCGCTGATGGGCAGCTCTGGCAATGCTATCTGGCTGAGCAAGGTGCCGCCCGATCTGCAAGGGCGAGTGTTCTCAATTAGCGTATTGCTTAAGGGGCTGATGTCTCCCTTGGGGCGCTTGGTGGCTGGCCCTCTGGCTGATCGTATGTTTGAACCCGCAATGATGCCAGACGGCTGGCTCACGCCACTGTTTGGTCCGCTCTTTGGCACTGGACCAGGGGCAGGGATGGCTGTGCTATGCGGATTCGCAGCAGTGGCCATGATACTTGTTGGGTTAGGTGGCTACTTCTATTACCCTTTACGAACTGTAGAATCAGCATTGCCAGACAATGCGGTAACTATCGATAAGTCAGACTAGAGGATAAGTTGACTGATAACACTTTTGCGACGGGCGGTTGAAATTACACCTATGGCTCTGTTCAGGTGAGTTCAGGACATTTTGAGTAAGACAGGATCTAGGGTTTAGAGTCTAGGGTTGTACTTGATCCGAATGTAAACCGCTATCTGGAGGCTACACGTGCGTCCGCAGGTTGCCAAAACCCTTGGTACAGCCAGTCCGCACAGGCAAACTTTCTATCAGTAGGCGTGGCTTCTAGTCACCAACTACAGCAACGAAATACAAGGGTTCCAGGACTTTTGTCAGTCAACTAGCGTAACGTGAGTTCGACCGCTCCATTTTGACTACGTTTATCCCCCACCCGCAGATAAATCGCGGGCTGATTGGAAAGTCTACTGGAAGTAGACTCAGACACTCAATTATTTATTTGGTCAAGGTTTCAACTCATTTCAATGAGTTTTCCTGACTAGCCCGCAGTTGACTCGCGGGCGGATTGGCAGCGGAGTCAAGGTCTGCGTCGAACTCACGTAGTGTAAGTACTCAGCAAGTAATTTGGTTAAGGCAAAAAGCTACTTAAATTCAGCTGCATCATCGGTTATCGCGAAGCCACTGCTCCAGGTCAGACATTGCCGTAAAGTCCAACAATGCTTCACCAAGAGCCTCTAGTTTCACCAGAGGCAAGCTCTCAATTTGAGTTCTTAGCGTGGGTTCGATGGAGCCCAATTTCCGTGCAAGTAGCCTTAAGACTAGCGATCGCTCTCCTTCGATACGACCCTCTTCACGGCCCTCTTCACGACCTTCCTGGAAAGGCTTGGTCTGCTCTAATGGCACTAAATCGAACATTCTCAGAATCTCCTGCTCACTTTTATCTGGAAATTAACGCTCTAATTCTTTCACTACAGGTGAGCTGAATTCGTAAGTTGATCGTGCTGATTGTCCTATCAGGTCGTGAACCAAAATTGGAAAGTCGACGAAAATCCGATAGAAGATGCTGTCTGTACGCATGTAGTGACCCAGAGATTCAGAGACGTAGAGCAACCCACCAAAAAGGATGATGCACGATGTTTCCTCACTGCACTTCGCCGGATATTAGCGAATATTGTGTGCGTTTTTCGTCGACTGCCATCTCTCAGGCACACTATTGCAACGCACCATCGCTCATCCAACTTACAGGTTGCTGCTAAACGCGATCGCGGCCACCGTCGTCACAAACCCCACCATGGCAAATCGACCGCTCCAAAGTTCTACCCGTCTTGAGGGACTCAATGGTCGGATATCCACTGTTTCCGTGATGCTTAAGGATTCGCTTGACTGCGCTGCAGCGATAGTTTGTTGATTCTGAACAGTATTTTTCATGAGATTGCTCCATTGCGAAGGGCTGCCTGAACACAAAGCGCAGAACTACAGAGGACGAGCACTAAAACTCTTATTGAAACTAGATCCTATCAGTCAAGGAAAGCTTCCTCCACTTGTAGGTACATTGTCAAGGTTGTCTCTCAAAGTAAATAAAGATGAATCTTGGTGTAATAGCTTTACTGTCTCTACTCTTCTGAAAGTGCTGGGCTCAATCTACAGACTCAGAAACAAAACTTGACGATCTGATTATTGCGAATAATTCCGATCTGTGTTGAGATTGGCTTAATGAGAAATCATCTCAATAGTTCTTTCTCAAGTTGGATCTTTTCGTAAAAAGGACATCGATTGCTATGCAAACCTATGGCAATACAGACGTTACCTATGACTGGTGGGCGGGCAATGCCCGTTTTGCCAAATTGTCGGGACTATTTATTGCGGCTCACGTTGGTCAAGCAGCCCTAATTACGCTGTGGGCTGGAGCCTTCACCTTATTTGAACTCTCCTGGTTTGACCCCAGTCTTCCTATGGGTGAGCAGGGACTCATTTTGTTGCCTCATCTAGCAACGCTAGGGCTGGGTATAGGCGAAGGGGGACTGGTTGTTGATACCTATCCTTACTTTGTAATTGGGGCTGTCCACCTGATTTCTTCTGCCGTATTGGGAGCAGGAGCTCTGTTCCACGCGTTCAAAGCCCCAGCAGACCTAAAGAAAGCCACAGGGCGAGCCCAGAAGTTCCATTTTGATTGGGATGACCCTGCTAAATTAGGGTTCATTTTGGGGCATCACCTGCTGTTTTTAGGCGCGGGTGCCCTGCTGTTGGTGGCTAAAGCGACGACCTGGGGCGGTCTCTATGACGCTACAACTCAAACAGTTCGGCTCGTTCAGCCAACGCTTGATCCGCTCGTTATTTACGGCTACCAAACCCACTTTGCTAGCATTACCAGCCTAGAAGATCTGGTGGGTGGGCATGTATATGTTGGTGTTCTACTGATTGCAGGCGGTGTTTGGCATATTCTGGTGCCGCCATTGAAATGGGCTCGAAATGTATTGGAGTTTTCGGGTGAAGCGATTTTGTCTTACTCACTCGGAGGCATTGCTTTGGCAGGCTTTGTCGCAGCTTACTTCTGCGCGGTGAATACCTTGGCCTACCCAGTGGAATTCTATGGTCCGCCTTTGGAAGTGAAGTTGGGTATCACACCTTTCTTTGCTGACACGGTTAACTTGCCTCTGAATGAGCACACCTCTCGCTGCTGGTTAGCAAATGCTCATTTCTTCTTAGCGTTTTTCTTCTTACAAGGTCATCTGTGGCATGCCTTGAGGGCGATTGGGTTCGATTTCCGTCGCGTTGAAAAGGCCCTGAGCGCTGTGGAGTCGTAACCTGTTTCAACCTTCCCTTTGGGAGCCAGGGGGCATTCCACCTCCGACTCATTTGGAATGTCCCCTTTCCTCTGTATTCACGTTTATTTGCTATGACTTGTCTTTGCTGTTCCGACACACTGCTTCGGCATGTAGCTAAAGGCAACATTTACTGTTTTTGTCCGACCTGTCACCAAAGAATGCCCTGCAAAACACCACAGCGAGGACAAGCTTGCAGAACGACCGCCCCAAATAACGCTGAATTGTTTTCCAAAATTTGAGGTTTGTAATGAGTAAGATTGCCTTGTTCTATGGCACCCAAACTGGCAACACCGAGCGCTTAGCAGAGCTGATCCAAACCAGTCTCGGAGGGGAAAATGTCGTCACGCTCTACGACATTGCCGATGCTAGTCCGGATGACTTTGCTGAGTATGACTGCCTGATTATTGGGTGTCCGACTTGGAATATTGGTGAACTTCAATCTGATTGAGAGGGCTTTTATGATGAGCTCGATACTATTGATTTCACAGGCAAGAAAGTCGCCTACTTTAGAGCGGGTGATCAGGTAGGCTACGCAGACAACTTTCAAGATGCGATGGGAATGTTGGAAGCCAAAATTGCCTCGCTAGGAAGCACGACCGTGGGGTACTGGCCGACCGATGGCTATGATTTCAACGACTCGAAGGCAGTTCGCAACGGCAAGTTTGTAGGACTCGCAATCGACGAAGATAACCAGGCTGATTTGACCGAAAGTCGGGTTGAGAACTGGAGCACTCAGGTGAAATCAGAATTTGGACTTTAGATTAAACCACTTCCGATTTGGCAGCTGGAGTTTTTCCTCAAGCAAAAACCGGGGAGCTGGATGTGGTCAGGGTATATTTTGCTCCAAACATCGTCCGAACTCATAGGAAACAGCGCTTATGACAATCCAAGCTTTGACAACAAATTCTCCCGACGTGCTGTGGCTGACGGTTAATCCAAGCTTGCAGCGATTGGACCAAAAGCTTCTATCGGTGCTAGCGGATAATGCTCAAGTCGCGTGCTGGACCTATTCCCAGACTCCGGATGAACCCTGCTCCCTGGAAGTGGCGCTGACGCTGCTACATGACTATGTCAAGGGACTCGATCGCCCCCTGCACCTGGCAGGACACGGCACCGGCGGACTCTTGGGACTCCTGTACGCGCGTCGGTTTCCCCATCGCGTGCGATCGCTGACATTATTGGCTGTCGGGGTAAATCCCGCAGTGGACTGGAAAGCACACTACTACACACAACTGGAACTCTTGCCCTGTAGTCGCACTCGGGTACTCACTCAAATGGCTCGTACTTTATTGGGACGTCAGCCGACCCGTGCGCTAAAGGGCTGGGTTGAACTGCTGGAACAAGACCTGACGCAATCCTTATCGCTGCACTCGCTGATGAAGCGCTTCAGCATTTTTCCCTCCGGAGCGCCTGTGCCCGTGCTCATCTGCGGTGGTCGCGATGATGCCATTGTCGATCCGAACCAGATTCAGGGCTGGCAACCGTGGCTTAAACCGGGCGATCGCATCTGGGTCTGCCCCAACGGACGCCATTTCTTCCACGCGACTCATCCTCAAGCAACGGCCTACGAAATGCTCAATTTTTGGGCCATGACGGCATCCTCCGCGATCGTGCCTGTTTACCTCGAATCAGCTAGCTAACTGGCTTAAATGCTATGACACCATACCTTTGCGTTGCGCTCGTGGACACATGGCTACCGCTTCTCTGTCCAGTGATGATTTGGGCTGTCCTATTAGCGTTCTTTTTGGCTTTATTGATGGCTGTAAAGGATGGCATCAAGCGGCTACAGCAGCTGCATCAAATTCCGTGCGATCGCTGTCGTTACTACACCGGCAGCCAGTACCTCCGCTGTCCCGTTCATCCCCTAGCGGCCTTTTCGGAAGCGGCTGCGCACTGTCGTGACTGCGAACCTATTGAGCACCGTTCTGGACAGCGCCGATTATCGCAAACGACCAAAAGATGATGCTCAATAGGGTCTGTGAAAACAGGGCAGTCTTCAACACGCTTGCTTCGCAACGCCCACTTAATAGTTAGTTACCTGCTACTTGCTTATGTCTTCTTCCACCGCAGCCCTCAATTCGGACCGTCCATTTTCAGTGTTGCAAGCCTTTCGCCGTAAAGACTGCCTACCCCTCATGGCCCATCGGGTATGGCGCATTGAGCAAGGCATTGTCAGAACGCTGACATGGGATGAAGCCGGACACGTAACTACATTTGGTCTCTGGGGCAGGGGGGATTTGGTGGGTCAACCCCTGACGCAGCAGATGCCTTATCAGATTGAGTGTCTGACCCCTGTAGTGGCAACTGATATCTCTCTAGGCCACCACAGTCACTATTGGCAGAGTGCCTTGCTCAACCATCTTTGGCACAGTGAAGAACTCTTCAGAATTGCCCATCAGCCGACCGTAATGAGGCGCTTGACTCAACTGCTGCATTGGTTAGCCCAGCGATTTGGCAAACCAGTTCCTCAGGGGCAGCTCTTGTCCCCTATCCTGACGCATCAGCAACTGGCTGAGATTCTAGGCACCACACGCGTGACCGTGACTCGCTTGCTAACCCGTTTAGAAGCAGAGGGACAGCTCGTGAAATTCAAAAAATCAGCCGGGAATTGGACCCACGGCATTGATCTGGAGTACGAAAAGCGGGCGCTGCTGCTGCCTCACCCACAGATAGTACCTAATCCGCTGCCATAGGGGCGCAGAGCCGTGCACTACTTCTATTTCTACGGTCAAGCGACAACTGACCAGCGTCTTATTATAAGCCTGGGGTCAGATTAAGGAGATGAAGCGTAAAAGCAAACTACCGGTCGGATTTCCGTCTGGTTATGTTAGAAATTCTCCACCTAATCACCCATTGCTTATCAAGTACACTAGAATCCAATAGACTCTTTTGCTAGCTGACGAGGAGATAACCAAGACCATGGATTCTTCCTTTGTAGGAATGTTTGCTAATGCATTTGCAACGTTTCTCTCCATTTACAGTATCTTGCTGCTCATTCGTATTCTGCTGAGCTGGTTTCCCAACGTTGACTGGTTCAGCCAGCCCTTTGCCACACTGAGCCAGCTGACCGATCCATACCTTAATCTTTTCCGCTCCTTCATTCCTCCCCTGGGTGGAATGGACTTCTCTCCTATCCTGGCTTTTTTGGTCTTGAACCTGGTTTCCCGAGGGGTCAGCCAAGTGGCTGTAGCGGTTGCTATGTCTTCTTTCTAGGGCAGACTTGGAGCCTAAACAAAATAGTCAGGTATAATCTGACGCCTGCATAAGAGCAGTCAGCCCAGTTGGGTCGGCTGCATTCTTTGTTGAGTATTATTCCTTTTGCCGTGACTACCGCGATCGCTGACACCCCCCCCTACGACTGGCCGATACTACTTCAGCAGCTCATCGATCAGAAGTCGCTGACAATGCCGGAGGCCGAAGCCCTGATGCGAGGGTGGCTGACCGAGGATATTCCGCCGGTTTTGTCGGGAGCCATTCTGGCAGCAATCCAGGCCAAGGGGGTGTCGGCGGACGAACTGGCGGGCATGGCGCGGGTGTTGCAAGCCCAGTCCCTGGGGGGCAGTGTTGCCGATGCCACCATGCCCACGCCGCTGATTGATACCTGCGGCACTGGGGGGGATGGCTCCCATACCTTTAACATCTCCACCACGGTGGCGTTTGTGGCGGCGGCGGCAGGGGTCGCTGTGGCTAAGCACGGCAATCGTTCAGCTTCTAGCAAAGTGGGATCTGCCGATGTGCTAGAAGCATTGGGCGTCGATTTGGGGGCTGATCCTGCAAAAGTCAAAGCAGCCGTTAACGAAGTCGGTATTACGTTTTTGTTCGCCCGTGGATGGCACCCAGCCATGAAGGCGGTAGCTCCCCTGCGAGGCACTCTCAAGGTCCGTACTGTTTTCAA
>JBCBJE010000021.1:0-14548 GCA_038523735.1 Cyanobacteria bacterium J06626_18
CAACAATGAATATGACAAAAATCCAGTTGCTTGGGTCCAGAAGCACTTGGAAAAGTTATTTACTCCCTACCAAGGTTAGGCATAAGAAAAGCCAGCAAATCGTTTTCTCTTTGTAAAGTACGGGCAGCAGAAAATAGGTCAACGTTAGATTGCGTGCGGAAAACTTTATGGGGTGATTGTAGTACTCAATAAATCAAGCCGCGATCGCCGGACCCCAGCTGCACGTCGGTAAAATTGTGTCTTCATAATCCGACGTCCAATAAAGCCTCAATACAAGCGCTACCAGACTCCCTCTGATTTTGATGACATGGGTATTGCTAGAACTGATATGCGCTGAGAAGCCTCAGCTGAAGCAATGACTGAAACTGAACTAAACAGCAAAGATACTGAACAATTAAAGCTGATTGCAATTCTCCACTACGTCCTAGGAGGCATTGTTGCAGCCTCTTCCCTGCTTGCATTAGTGCATGTTGGTATTGGTCTATCGTTTATTTTATCTCCTGGGGCCTATCCACCGTCCGATGGAACTGGATTCCCATTTGAATTCGGCTGGCTATTCTTCATCACGGGATTAACCGTGTTGATAACCGGGCTAATACTGGCAATCTGCCTGGTAATTTCAGGTCGATGCTTAGCGAAAAGAAAGGGCTATTGGTTCAGTTTTGTAGTTGCCTGTATTGAGTGCATTTACACACCGTTAGGAACTGCACTCGGCGTTTTGACGCTGATTGTTCTATGCCGCGATTCTGTCAAGGCTCGCTATTCCATAAGACAAAGAAGTTAGCGACGGTCAACGATAACAGCACTGATGAGTCATGACATCCGCTCAATTAGACGATCGCCCACTCGTACAGCATTCGCCATGATTGTTAGAGCTGGACTAACGCTGGCGTTGGAAGGAAAGAAACTGCCATCGACGACATAGAGGTTGTCCAAATCATGAGTGCGGCAATCGCGATCAAGGACGGACATTTCCGGGTCTTCGCCAAACCGACAGGTCCCCACTTGATTGGCCATGACTTGAATGGGGGCTTCAGCCCGGGGATGCCCCGCCCCGCGTTGCGAACCGCCAATTTTTTGTTCGATCGCTTTGAGTACATCAATCCACCGGTAAACCAAGCGATCGTGGGCTTCCAGATTATTGGGAGTGTAGTCGATGTAGAGCTTTTTGCTGTCAACCCGAACGCGATTGTTGGGATTGGGGAGATCCTCTGTCTGCGCCCACCAACCGATGGAACGGGTCGCCAGCTGCTTGAGGCCAAATCCTGGCATGAACTTTGCCAGCACCGAGGTCAGCGGTGGAGCTTCAGCAAAAATGACGTCTGTGAGTAACCCTCCTGAGTTTTGGATATGTCCCATCGGGTAGGAGAACTCGCCGTCGCCCCAGTAAAAGTCGTTGACGCACACTGTTTTAGGAAACGCTCCTGAGTTTGTCTGACTTCGGAGCTGCACAACCGAAGTCTTCAGGTTCTTCATCAGGTTGCGCCCCACCAAATCGGAGCTGTTTGCTAGCCCTTTGGGGTGCTTTTCATTCGCCGACCGAAGCAGTAACACTGCCGAATTCACAGCCCCACACGACAACACCACGATGTCCCCAAAAAACAGATAAGACTGCTGGCCGACTTCGGCTTCTACGGCCTTCACAACACGACCGGACGAATTGGTGTGCAGGCAAACGACCTTGGCCCCCGTTTTGAAGGTGACGGTGTCGTGCTGCATAGCAGGCTCAATACCGCTAACTTGAGAGTCGTTGGTGGGGTCGTCTTCTTGGCGCGTGAGCCCTAGCGGTAAGGGCGCGGGATGGAGATCTTGCTGGGCGATCGCCTCGTAGATTTCGGCAATTTGGGGTTCGTGGGCGATCGCCTCAAAAGGATAGGGCGCGCTGTGCGGGGGCTCGGTGGGATCGTTACGGCTCGATCCATGCACTTTATAGAGCTGTTCGACCTCGGTGTAGTAAGGCTCAAACTCGTCATATTTCACCGGCCATTCTGGGGTAAGGCCATCCTGATGCTGGATTGCTTCAAAATCCCGCTCCCGCCACCGGGGCAGAGCTGCACCATAGATTTTAGTGTTGCCACCGACCGCATAATTCATCTGTGGTGAAAAGGGCTCTCCGGCATTGTCGTACCACTGTTCTGGCGCGTGATAGCGTTCACGCTTGAAAATATCGACATTGCTCCGATTCTGTTCTTCCAGGGGCATAAAGTCGCCCCGCTCCAGAATCAGAATCTTCTTGCCAGTCGGTGCTAGTTTCTGGGCCAGCGTGCCGCCTCCAGCCCCGGTACCCACAATGATGATGTCGTAGTGCTGATCGTCGATAATCATGTCCGTTTACCTGCAGCTCCACCGCCTAACATGCTAACCGACGCCATCACGCCTAAACGTCGTCCCTCATCCACATCTATTTACTAATCACAGTCCCGATTCTCGATCGCTCCGTCTGGCATGGTGGTGTTGCAAAAAACAACCATGCTGCGATTCACGCCGCGTAGGTTAGCGTCCTTCAGGTTGGCTCCGGTCATATTGGCCTGCCCCAACTCCACCGATAACATGATGGCCCCTTGGAGATTTGCATTCGACAGATCGGCATCCAAAAGATTGGCCTGAGTAATCTCGACGTTGCTCAAGTCCGCGCCTGAAAGATTCGCATTGGGCAGTTGAGCCCCGTTCATCTGGGCACCCGTCAAAATCGCATTGCTGAGATTGGCGTTTTCTAAGTAAGACAGAATCAGATTGGCATTTGTCAGATTCGTGCCGCTCAGGTTAGAGCCTGTCAGCGTAGCAATCTTCAAGTTGGCATCGGTCAAGTCCAACCCACTCAAGTCAGCTTCGTTCAAAATGCAGACCGGACATTCATTCGTATCTAACAACAGGTCGATATCCTCCTGAATGGCAGCCCAGCTTGGCTGAGACAATCCCAACCACAGCAGTACGGTCAGGCAGAACACGAGTAGGGGACGCTTCATTACAAAGTCCTAAATCTCTAATACGTTCATTATTCTCCCATTAGGTTGAGCGATCTCAGAGGCAAATCAAGCCCTTTTGAAACGAATTTCTCCAGACTCGGCTGTATCCAAACCACGTCCGATTGGGAAACTGAAGTTCTTCCTTAGGCCAAAAACGGGGATTGGGATGTGGCCAGGATACATATCTCAAACTCATGTGAACTTCCGGAAATTTTCAGCGTCTAGAGCTAACATCTATGTCATTCGTCCCAAACTACAAAATGTGGATTTGGGGTGTGCATGAGATCAACCTTTACAGATCGACTGCAGGAGGTCGTGATGAACATCAGGGATTTAACTTGGTTACCGCTACTGGCAGCGCCCATTCTTCCCTTCGTATTGACTGGTAGCGCTGTGGCTGAGCCGATTACTCAGTTAAAGCAAACCACTTCGGTTCAGGTGGTTACCCAGACTGACGAAACCTTATATTTCAATCCAGACACTACCTACGAGCTGCCCATGGTGGTCAGTAGCTCAGTCGTTGTCGATGGTATCAACTTGCCTGCCGGTACAGTGATTGAGGGCCGTCTGGAACCGGTGCCGGGTGGACTACGCTATGTTGCCACGGGTGTCCGCGGGGGTGGTTTGAGAACCCCGCTTGCGGCCAGCTCAGAGGTCCTGAACGATATCAAAGATCCGCGTGAAACTTCAGCAGGCTCGATCGCAACGGATGCTGCGATTGGAGCCGCCGGCGGTGCCGTCATCGGAGCTGTTTTGGGTGACGGCGTCAGTGTCGTCGAAGTGCTGGGTGGTGCCGCGGCTGGTGTTGCTGTTGGTAACGTGACTGCTCAACGGGTTGTGATTATTGAACCCAACACACCCATTTCGTTGCAGGTTGACTAGGTAGGGACAGGGGACAGGGAATCGACTGTTCTTCGTACTTTGTTCTTCCTGACAGGAGGGGCATCGTCCTGCGTTGATGGTAGTAGCGATTAGTTAACTAGGTTTCCCATTACTCACTACCTTTTCCCCTTTTCCCCTTCCCCCCGCATCGATTACCTATCCACTCCCCCAACCGTTTCTGGGTCAGGGAGCGATTCCAGGTGGAGTAGGAAAGCGAGGAGTTCTTCATCGGTGAGGTCGTGGCGCGATCGCTTATCGTAGGTGCTTTCCAGATATTCGCGTCCATCGGCTACAGACCATCCCAGTCGACGGAGTTCGACATCGGTCTGGGCAATCACGTCGGATAGATTGACGGGCGCAGGTAAGGTATCGAGATCGGGGATGTCTGGTGCTGCTTGTGGTGAGTCACCAGCCGGTTTAGCTGGCGGTTTAGCGGCGATAGCTGCCGATGGCTCTCCGGGTTCTGGATCCCATGTGGACGTTGCGGCGGTTACGACTGTGGCGGCTGAGACTGTAGTCGTCTCCTCAGAAGGTTGCCGTACCGCTTGAGGTTTTGTCAGTTTTGGCAAGGAGGCTGTTAGCGCCACTTTCTCAGGCGATTCGACACTATCAGTGGCAGCAATTTCTTCAGTGGCAGATATTTCAAAAAACTTGATAGTCTTATCAGCCGGTTTCTCGGCCAGCTCATGTTTCTTTTCAACTGCCTGCGGTGGTAAAGGCGTCGATGGCAGCTTTGGCAACTCCTTAAGCGTGACATCTTCTCGGTCTATGCCTATCAATGCTGCTAGCGCTCGCTGCCGTGCCCGATCCTCAGCAGCTTCGAGAGTGGCATCGGCGGCCATGCTAGTGACTGTACCTGCCGCCTGGGTATGGATGGTCACTTTCACCACAAATTGCTCACCCTGCACCATCAGTAGGTCGCTAGTCAGGCTAGCGGCAGGGTAGCGATCGCGAAATTGCTTGAAAGAAACAACCATGGGTGACTGAACAAGATGGCTTCAGCAGAACTGCCCCTCATGGTAACGCGGCGACTGTGCAGAATTCGGGGCTAGCTAGCCTGCGACTGACGAGGATTGGTAACGACAAGATTAAATTCCCAGCCGGGTAAGGTTTCCACCTTTTCAGCCAGTTGGCGTAGGTCAGCAGAGCCATTCAGGGTTAGATTGTGGCGCGATCGTACATCGGCTACAACTACCTCAGCATCACTCTTGGCAATGAGGCCGATGGAACATCCATGCAGAACCTGAGGCAGATCGGTATCGGCTGGGTAGAGCATGACCTCATACCCGGTACACCGATACTCACGTGCCAAACGCAGTAAACGCCGATGCTCTAAAGGGGTTTCAAACGCTCGACCTTTCATTACTCTGCTGCCTCAGTTGACACTCTCAGGATGCTTTAATAAATCCACCTTAACATGCAGAAATTCCTCACCCTTGCAGAAACCATCGGCCAGAGCAGGAGACATTCCCTTCACGCGAAATGAGCCATTAAGATTACGACGACGATTGTCCAAGTCCACGATTTGATAGTCATCGACATAGATAACGCCGTTCATTGCGTCTAAGACCGGCTTGATGATCCGTTCACTGTCCAAATACTCGCCGACATTTCCAGGTGGCGCATCGTAGAAATGGGTGATCTTTACTGAAAGTTTATCGGTTAAAGGAGGCACATCCTCCCAGTAATACTGAGCGGTTGTTCTGACACGTTCTCGCCAAGCGTTTAATGCTTGCTTATCTTTCGCTCGGTGAGGTACGGGCTTACCAATGATAACGAAATCGAAAGGTAGCACAAGCCTAATTCCTGATGGCAGTACAGTTCGTCGAGGCAGAGCGCAGCACACCTGATGGACCCTTAATTATGCCTACACCAGTCAGAAGGGATGCACAGACATGTTTTTTTGTCAAGGTCATGAATCCATCATAGAGGATTGATTTGTTTTATGGGGCGGTTTTGTGGCGAAAGAACCGCCCTCGAAGAAAATAATGCATCAGGAAAGAAGACAGGCTTAAGCCGAGACAGCTGCTTTGGCCAGGGTCAACACTTCGACGCCATCCTCGGTAACGGCAATTGTATGCTCGAATTGAGCCGACAGCTTGCGATCCGCTGTCAGTGCTGTCCAGCCGTCTGCTAGGACTTCAACTTCGTGAGTGCCGACATTGATCATCGGTTCAATAGTGAAAACCATACCCTTGCGGAGTTTCTTCCCTTTACCAGCGGTACCGTAGTGAGGGATCTGAGGAGCCGTGTGAAAAATACGGTGAACGCCGTGCCCGACAAAGTCGCGGACGACTGAAAACCCTTCTGCTTCAGCGTATGCCTGGATGGCCGCGCCAATGTCACCCACTCGCGCCCCTGGCTTGACGGTACGAATGCCTCGCCACATACATTCTTTCGTAACCTCAACTAGCTTACGGGCTAAAGGTGAGGGATTGCCTACCAAAAAGGTCCGCGAGGTATCGCCGTGATACCCATCCAAGATAGGGGTAACGTCGATATTAATGATGTCCCCGTCTCGCAGAACCTGGTCAGCACTTGGAATCCCATGGCACACCACCTCGTTAACACTGGTGCAGATGGACTTGGGAAAAGGAATGACGGCTCCCTCGTATCCTAAAGGGGCGCTTTTAGCCCCCTTTTTCTGGGTCCATGCCTCCGCTGCATCATTTAATTCCAGAGTGCTTACTCCAGGTTTTACCCTCGGTTCCAGGTAGTCCAATAGCTCTTCTGCGAGTCGCCCAGCTTGACGCATTTTGTCTAGCTCGCGGCGGGATAGCAGCGTGATGACCTCTTGCTGTTCCACAGTGCTCAGCTCTTACTCACTTAAATACGACACTATTTTCTAATGTAACTTTCCAATGCCGGGTTCGGGGCTCAATTTTGACATTGTTTCGACAAATCGCTTGAGAGTTCTTCTAATAAGAGTCTCGTCTGTAAACATCACAGGTACACCAGCCGTTATGTCTGTAGAAAAGACAACCACTCAATTACTTGAAGAAGCACTTCAAGAGCAGATCGCGGAGGGGTGTCCGGGTGCAGTCATCGAGATTACGGCACCCAGTTTTGACTTTTCTTTCGCTTCAGCATAGGGACTATTCGCTCACAACGATTCACGTCCTCTACGTGTCGAAGACACGTTCCGAGCGGCTAGCGTGACTAAAGCAGTGACAGCAGCACTCGCTGTTTACCTCGCTGCAAATCATTACTGGGACCTGGATGACGCGATCGCCGACTTTTTGCCTGCACAGGTAACCCAACAGCTACATGACTTTGAGGGACTGTCAGACGTTAGCGAGCTAACCATTCGCAGACTCTTGAGTCATACCAGCGGATTGCCCGACTATTTTGCTGATCAGCGGTTCCAAGCGCAAATTCAGAAAACTCCAAACCGCACATGGCAGCCTGGGGAGCTCGTTGCAGCCGCCGCCCAAGATGGCGAACTTCTCTTTCCACCAGGAACTGACTTTGCCTATGGCGATACTGCCTATGTGGTGGTGGGAATTGCCATCGAAAACCTTCTCGACCGTCCTCTCGCTGATGCCTACCGGTCCATCATCTTTGATCCTTTAGACATGAAAACGACCTATCTCGAATGGCATGAAGCACCTCGTAGCGAAAACTTATCGCACTACTACGATGGGGATACGGATCTCCGCAAGGCGAACCTATCTTTTGATTGGGCCGGGGGTGGTTTAGTCACAACGGCTCATGACTTAACCAAATTCTTGAGAGGACTGTTTTGTGCAACCCTGTTTGACCGTCGGTGGTTAGCCGAACTTCTGCAGTGGCGTGACGAGACCCGATGGCGGCCTCATAGCGGTGCTCGCTATATCCGATACGGTATGGGTCTGGGTACCAATATGGCCTATGGGCAAGAAATCATTGGTGCAACTGGATTTTGGGGAGCGTTTGCATACTACTGGCTAGCTGGAGGTACAACGATTACCGGCACGTTGAACCTAGTCGGCGCTGATCGATCAGCCTTAATGGATGCAGTAATACGCGCCCTCAAGCAGCTGTAAGTGCAATTCAGCTTGCAGTAATGCCTATGTAGACCTATTTAGCCTTGAAACTCTTTCAAAATTCGCTACCCTACAGATAAATTTCTTCCATCTGTATCCGCCTCATGCGTCTTTGGTTGCTGTGTTGTGCCGTGCTATTTATTGCTGCTCAGATTTACGATTGGATTAGCCATCAAGCCTGGATCACTGCAGATTTATCGTTACCTTGGGTGATTTTAGGTGGCGTTGGGCTAGCGATCGCCTCTAACCGCTCCCTTTTGAAACCAATTTCCCCCAAAACAGCGGCAGGACTCACCTCCCCACTGCCGAAGCTGCAAGTGTCTGAAGCTAGCGTCCAGAATCTACCGGGAAAACCGGCGATCGCCACACCTTCAACACCTACCCAAGCTAACAACACCTCCATCTCTTTCGAAATTCCTCAGAAAGCACCGCCCCAGAAATGAATACCAAGTCCCACTTTTTAATGGCTACATAACATTGAGGTTAGAAACGTGGCGCCTTGCCTGTAATGCGCGATCGGATTCCTCTGCAGCGGCTGGCCAACGGCCTGGCCTTACGCTCCAGTCCGAAATCCAAAATCGCTCGACTGAGCGCTCACGACGAAGCTCAAAAGTGATGAAGGGTCTGGTATGCACTTACCTCTAAAGCCCTTTGAGGACCGTGAGCGCTTCGGCGATGTGGGCCTTGGGATTGAACTGAGAATTGAAGACATGCTTTACAACACCTTCCGGGTCAATCACGTAGGTGACGCGACCCGGAAGTAGTCCTAGGGTTGCGGGGACATCATACGCCTGACGCGTTTTGGAACCCCGATCGCTGGCCAAAATGAACGGCAGATTGTGCTTGTTGGCAAACTTTTGATGCGATTCTACCGAGTCACTGCTAATGCCAATTACTTCTGCGCCTAAATCCTTAAACGCCTCGTAGCTGTCGCGAAAGGAGCAGGACTCGACAGTGCAGCCCGGTGTGTCGTCCTTAGGATAAAAATAGAGCACCACCGGTTTTTGTCCTTTGAATTGGCTCAAGCTCACGGTTTCGCCAGATTGAGTCGGGAGGGAAAAATTGGGAGCGGCATCCCCTACTTTGATCGCCATAACAAGAATTCCCTAGTCGAACGCGTTGAAAATTGTTAACTTTCTATAAGTTTACTCTGGTAGCTGCTGGCTGGAATGAAAATCCTAGTTTGGTTCCGCAACGATTTACGTCTCCATGACCATGAGCCCCTGCAAGATGCGCTCAAAGCAGGCGCTCAGGTGATTCCGGTTTATGTCTTTGATCCGCGTCAGTTTGGCGAAACCTCCTTCGGATTTCCCAAAACAGGCAAGTTTCGGGCCAAGTTCCTGCTAGAGAGTGTTGCTGATTTGCGCAATTCACTACGGCGTCTAGGCAGCGACCTGATTCTTCGCTGGGGCCAACCAGAAGAGGTGTTGCCTGCTTTAGTCACCGAGACCCACGCTCAGACCGTCTACTGGCACGAAGAAGTAACGGCTGAAGAAACTGCTGTGGAGAACGCCGTTGCTAGCAAGCTAGAGTCCATGGGGGTCGCCATCCAGACCTACTGGGGGGCCACACTCTATCACCCCGACGATTTACCATTTTCCGAAAAGAAGCTGCCGGAAGTCTTCACTCAGTTTCGCAAAAAGGTTGAGCAGTACAGCACCGTCTACGACGCCTTCCCTGCCCCTAAAAAACTATCCGCCATCCCCAAAGATATTGAATCTGGCGACCTGCCAACCTTGCCCGACCTGGGTATCGAGGCAGCCCCCGTTCAAGACGATCGCGCTGTCCTTACTTTCTATGGTGGTGAAACCGCTGGTCTCGCCCGACTCCAGGACTACATCTGGGATGCCGACTGCCTCAAGGCTTACAAGCAGACCCGTAATGGTATGTTGGGGGCCAACTACTCCTCCAAATTCTCGGCTTGGTTGGCGCTGGGCTGTTTATCACCTCGACGCATCTACCAAGCCGTTCAGGAATACGAAGCCGAGCGGGTGAAAAACGATTCCACCTACTGGCTGGTGTTTGAACTGCTGTGGCGGGACTATTTTCGATTTGTCTGTGCCAAGCATGGCGATCGCGTCTTCTATCCTTCTGGTTTGCGCGGTCTAAAGGTCGCCTGGAAGCAAGACTGGCAGCGCTTTGATGCCTGGCGCGACGGCATGACCGGTTACCCTCTCGTCGATGCCAACATGCGCGAACTCGCCGCTACCGGCTTCATGTCTAACCGGGGTCGCCAAAACGTCGCCAGCTTTTTGACTAAGAATCTGGGCATCGACTGGCGTATGGGAGCCGAGTGGTTTGAATCCCTGCTGGTGGACTACGACGTTTGCAGTAACTGGGGCAACTGGAACTACACCACAGGCGTCGGCAATGACTCTCGCGGGTTTCGCTACTTCAACATCCCCAAACAGTCTAAGGACTATGACCCTCAAGGCCAATACGTCAAACACTGGCTGCCCGAACTCGAAGATATCCCTGCCGGAAAAGTTCATTCTCCCTGGACACTGCAGCCCGTAGAACAAAAACGCTTCAACGTTCGCGTCGGCGTGGACTATCCCAACCCCATCGTGGATTTGCAGAAATCGGTCAAAGCCAACGAGAAGATCTATGAGGAGGCATTGGCTCGGAGCGATCGGTAGGTCTGCTTTCGAGTGAGTGGGGGAGTGAGTGAGTGGGGGAGTGGAGGGGTAGAGGTTAGAGGTAGAGGGAGTGACTTCTACATTCTGTGCCGGTTGACTTCTATTGCACCTAAAAGACCTAACCACTCGTGAGCTGAATCAAGCCGTCAGGTTAGCTTCATCAGCCTTTCCCTTCCGCGAGGTCCAGGACAGCGGAATGTCCTGAGCGACGGGGTCTGGGGACAGCGAAATGTCCCCAGGCAACCTTGACTGCTATATACCGAAATCTTTGCCTTACCACCCCACCAGAATTTCTAGGCAGCATTAGTGCGATCGTCTCTTGCCAGAGACTCAATTTGTGCAGCTTTCTCCGAAGTCAAAATGAGATGCAAGCCAGATCTTACGCAACTGCATACCCAGTATGTTCCCGTATAAACGGTGGATGAAAAGCCAACACAATGTTGCCTTTAGGAACACCTGCAGCTACCAGCTCTTCCGTGATGCTGTCTTCAATACCGTCGTAGTGCATCCAGATCTTACCGTCACGAATCTCTGCATGGACGACAATGCCGTGGATACGGCGATTGCCTTCCCAGCCTTCATGCATCAGGAAATAGTGATTCTTATCGCGGCTGACAACAACGTAGGTTGCGACGTTCGTGAACCGATAGGGGAGTTCAGCATAGTAATGGAGGGTTTTCTCCAGAGTCTCACGCCATTCGTCTAGGACTTCCATTCCACAATCTCCTCAGTATTCTGATCAAATACAATCAAGCGAAAACCAGGTTCTTCGAGTAGAAGTTGTCCTGCTTCTTCAGCAAACAGGGTCTTAAAGGTCGTTTCGTTGATAGCAAGGTACAGCATCCGTTCGGGCTCCTGCTTCTGAAGTACTCTTGCGTAGAGAAAGAACTGCCCCCAGGCAATTTCCAAATCGCTAATGGGCGAAGTACTTAGAAAGCTCTTGACCTCGACAGCAATTTTCTCTGAGTCGCGTTCTGCGGCAATTAGTTTCTCTGCTCCCAAATCCACATATACGGAGCGCAAGCCGACAGTGAGGATAAGCGGATCGGCAGTGATCCGCCATCCATCTTTCTCTAGGGCAGCACGGACAATGTCGTGAAAGAAGTCTTTAGCTGGCATCGACTCGTGAAAAATGCTCTTATTAATTTTAGAAGCTCGTTTCCAATGTGCATTATGGATAGTGAACTCTACGCACGAGTGCAGAAACGTGTTCGTTTTTTTGCACTCAAAAGCCATAAAACGATTGCTAGGAAAGGGGTATACGGGTTCGATCTTTGCGGTTGAGCCCAGGCTTAGCTGCGCTGACTTCAGCGATGTCGACCTTAGCAACGCTTACCTCATGGGGGCTGACCTCCGCTCCGCTTACCTCAGATCTGCCAAACTCAGCAAAGCTTACCTTACTGGAGCCAACCTTCGCTCCGCTGACCTTATCAGAACTGATCTTGTCAGAGCCGACCTCAGCAAAGCTAATCTCTGCTTCGCCAACCTTCGCTCCGCTAATCTCAATTCTGTTTGCCTCAGTGGCGCTGATCTCAGCGGAGCTAACCTTCGTGACGCCGACCTTCGTGACGCCGACCTCAGCTCTGTCTACCTTAGTAGGGGCAATCTCAGAAGAGCTAACCTGACCGGAGCCATTTATTGAAGACTGGTATATCGTCAAATCGACGAGGCTAGACGACATTGAGTGTGGCTATATCTTCCGCAAATGCGACCCTCAGACAGGTAAGCCTACGGCTCGTTTACCAGTGGATCCAAATAGCACCTTTGCGCCTGGTGAGTTTGTTCAACAATTCCAGATTCTCGAAAGTGCTCTAGAAACTATTGATCTGACCTTCACTGAGGGCATTGATTGGAAAGCATTTTTTGCCTCATTCCAGCAGCTACGCCAGCAGCGTCCCGGTGAGGAGATTTCTATTCAAGGCATTAGAACGTAAGGGCGAAGCCTTTATCGTGCGATTGGAAGTGCCTCCAAAAGTAGATAAGGGGGCGATTGAGACGCGGGTGAAGCAGCTCTACGAAACGCAGCTTAAAGCCCTTGAAACTCAATATGAGCGACAGCTTCGTTTGCAGGGGACTCACCTCGAAGATATGAGGCAGACGATTGAAGCTGAGCGTAGAAAGAAAGCAACACTAATGAGGGTTCTTGAAACAATGGCTAACAATCAGCAAGGTCCAAAGTACGATATGCGGGGTACTCAGTTCGTAGGTGGCTTTGCTGAGACGGTCAAAGGCAATCAAACTGGCGGTACTCAGCACAACTATGCTGCTACTGAAAAACAAGACCTTGCGGATGCAGCATGGGAAATTCAGCACCTGCTGAAACAACTAGAAGAAACCAACCCCACCGCTACCGAAGCCGAGCAAAAAGCCTTTGTCACTGCTGCCATTCCACCCACCCTGCGGCAACGGGCTGTGGGGGCTTTGCAGTCTGGGGGCAGAGCAGCTGTCGAGGAGTTGTTGGATAACCCATATGTGAAGCAATAGCTGTCATTGAAGGCTGGCAGACCACTGAATAGGCGTATTTCCCAAGATTGAATACCTTGATGAGATTACAACGGTATTTGAAGAATTAGCGAGGAATCTAACAAATTTGATTTCATCTGTTAGGTTTGGGTGGAGCGATCGCTCTGGGTACCCGCTAGAGCAACTCATCATTCAGGGATGTCTACCGTGCCTCATTGTGGGGCTTTTCTTCTCAAGCGTGGAGCAACCTGAAATGACCCCTTTCCAGACCGTCTTCAAAGACATTGAAGTCACTGCAGTCCCCGATCCCACCTCAACTGTGATTAATCCCGTCAGTACAGATGGGCCGGTGAACAGTCCGCAAAACAGTCTCTCAATGGCAGCGTCTAGCAACGCCACCCTGCCAACAGGGGGCGAAGTCGTCCTCACCATTACGAAGAATCGCGACAATATCCAGGTCTCTAACTTCGGTAACAACTCCTTCCAAATCACCAATACTGGAACCAAGAAAATTGCCCAGGTTGATATTGACGTGACAGGGGCGCTGTATCCCGATAGCATCTTTGACCCGTTTGGCTTAGCAGGCGATACGGTTGGCAAAGCCCTAACGATTAACACAAATGGCGGAACGGGGATTGTCGCGCCCAGCAATGCGTCCTACATCGGCGCAGGGGGAACTGCAGGATTTGAAGGATTGCAACTGCGCTTCGATGAAACGGTCAACGGTGGCTTCGAATCAGGCGAAACCGTTGGTTTCTCCGTTGATATGGACCCGAATTCGATCGCAGGAGCCCGCAAAGGAGTTCTTGATTCAGGGACGAGCCCAGCTTGGGACGTGGGAGGCGTTTCAGGGGCAGAGCTGATTGGCTCTAGCTTCACCGTGACCTTCACCGATGGCACCACGGCCACCGGGCAACTGCAGGGGGTTGGCAATCAAGGGGGGTCCCAAGCATTAGCGTCGCAGGATTCCCCAAATGTTTCCGTTTCCCTAACGGTAAACGGGTTGGGAGCCGGTGATATTGGCACCTACGATGCTAACGGTCCCAGCGTGATCGTGAATGGCCCAGCGGGGCAGACGACACGGGTAGTGTTGACGAAAGGCTTTATTCAGCCAGTCATCAATGAATTCTTCAATGGCAATGCCTCAGACCAAGCCTATGCACCGATTCTGCAAGCCCAACTAGATGCCCTCGCGGCCTCGGACTTCCCCGCCAATAATGCCGTCGAGTTCCAAACGGTCGATGTGGTGTTAACAGGCGCCGACCAAGATATTTCCGACCAGTTTGATTTCTCTGGCGTTGCCGCCTACGACTTTGCTGGCGAAGACCAGCTGCCCCTCGGGTTTGCAGCGAGTGTAATTGACCCGACCAACGATGATTTACCCTTGGGGCCGGTAACCGAGCCCATTTATGTGGAGTTCTCAGAATCGGATACAACGCCAGCAGCAACCATTGGCGAGTACGGTAGTCTTGACACGCTGAACCACAACTGGCAAACCATCGCCCTAGACAATACCTACACCAATCCCGTTGTCATCGTGTCTGATCCGACCTTCAATGGCAGCGACCCGGCG
>JBCBJE010000022.1:0-14433 GCA_038523735.1 Cyanobacteria bacterium J06626_18
GCAAAACTCGACATATTTCAACCCGATCTAATCTTGCTAGATGTCATGATGCCGGGTATGGATGGGATTCAAGTTTGCCAGCGTCTCAAAGCAATGCCAAAATGGCGGACTGTCCCGATTGTGATTGTCACAGCGCTGACTTCCAAACGCGACATGGCCCAATGCTTAGATGCTGGAGCTGATGATTTTATCAGCAAGCCGTTGAATCACCTGGAGCTAAGTGCCCGGGTGCGATCGATGCTCCGAATTCGTGAGTTCAATGTCAACCTGGAAGACCAGGTCAATCGGCGGACAGCTCAGCTAATGGCAGCCAACCTTGCACTAGAGCAACAAATCAAAGAGCGTCTCCTTGCTGAAGAGGCTTTGCACCTCAGTGAAAGTCGGTTTCGTGCCCTAATCGAGAATTCTTCCGATTTGATTCTCCTCCTGGATTCACAGAACTGGGTTCGCTATGCCAGTCCGTCGATTATGAGAAATCTTGGCTACTTACCAGATGATTTTATGAATCGGCCCTTAAACCTATGGATACATCCCCAAGATCAAAGACAAACGATGTATCTTTTGGAAGACGCATTGGCAAATCCAGCTACCTCCCATTCTGTAAAACTACGTTGGCAACACCAGAATGGAAGTTGGAGTGTATTTGAAACGATCGCCCAATACTTTACCGACACCACGGGGTTTTCTGGAGTTGCAATTAACGCCCGCGATATTACTGAACGCCTGCAAATTGAAGCGATGGAACGGGCACTAGAACACGAAAAGGAACTCAATGAATTAAAGCTCCGTTTCTTTTCAATGGCTTCCCACGAGTTTCGCACACCCCTAAGTGTAATCTTGATGGCCGCTCGAATTTTGCACGATAATGAGCCAGATAATGTTGTTACCAAGCGGTCCAGAAATATCCAGCGCATCCTATCAAGTGTCAATACGCTCAAGCTGCTTTTGTCAGAAGTCTTAGACATTTCCAGGTTAGAAGCTCAGAAAATGGAGTTTAAACCTCGAGAAGTTTGCTTGAAAACATTCTGCGATCGCATTCTGGAAACCCAGCAGGCTGCTCATGACGGTAAGTCGCGCATTCAATATACCTACAGTGGGGCCAAAACTGAAATTAGGCTCGACCCGCACCTGTTGAATCCTATTCTCAATAATTTGCTAAGTAACGCCTTAAAATACTCAAATGCTGATCAGCCAGTCCAATTTCATGTCTCCCTTGAACCCAGGCAAGTTGAATTCAAAATTTCCGACCAGGGCATTGGTATTCCAACAGCTAACCAATCGCATCTATTTGAAACGTTTCAGCGAGGTGATAATGTTGGCAGCATTGAAGGATCTGGTTTAGGATTAGCCATTGTTAAACAATGTGTGAGTTTGCATGGTGGACAAATTACTTTTAAGAGTGTCCAGAATAGAGGCACTACTTTTGTCGTTCGACTTCCCATTCAGTCGCCTGACCAGCGACCTATTCTAGACAGCAGCCCTATAGTAATGAACCCGTCACTTTGGCGCGAAGTGTAATGAGGCTTTTTGATGAGGCTTTTATTAGTAGAAGATGATGCTCCCTTAGCTGCTGTGATTGCTGAAGCATTGGAAGATTCGGGCTATGTTGTCGATATTGCTCATGATGGTGAAGTGGGCTGGCACCAGGCTAAGGACCAAGAATACGGACTCATTCTGCTTGACTGTATGCTGCCTAAGCTCGATGGAGTTAGGTTGTGTCAACGTTTACGTAGTCTCGGCAGCACTGTGCCTATATTGATGCTGACGGCTCGGGACGCTAGCACCGATAAGGTGTTGGGACTAGATGCCGGAGCGGATGACTATTTGGTTAAACCCATTGATTTGCCAGAACTACTGGCTCGTATTCGCGCTGTCATGAGGCGTTACCAAATGGCTCCCACAGAAGCATTGGGCTGGGGTGACCTGCGTCTCCACCCCGGCAATCACGAGGTGACTTATGCAAACCAACTCGTTGCTTTAACCCCAACAGAATTTGCCTTGTTGGAATTGTTTCTTCATAGCGGTAAACGGGTGCTTAGCCGTTGGGTGATTATTAGCCAGCTGTGGGATCTGGAAAATCCGCCCAGTGAGGATGCGGTCAAAGTCCATATCAAAGGGCTACGGCAGAAGCTTAAACAAGCGGGCGCTCCTCCTAATCTGATTGAAACAGTTCGGGGAGTCGGCTACCGGTTGCAGTCATTAGAGTAGGCTGCTGGTAGCGGTTATCGCAGCCAGCACAACTAATTTTTGCTACCGTCTGGGAATGCATACGGTACCCGATAATTGCTTGTCTCAAAGCTTGCGGAATTGGGTTGACGACGATACTATCGCTGCGTTCGCCATGAGCTGCGTCACGCTGGCCTATCTGACATCACACTGCCGGATTTGGCTGATCGCTCCCATTTTCGCTGAACCTGAGCAAGGCTATCCAACTCCATGAGCATCGCCCCATCGTTCACGCTGTTCCCCTCCCGATCCCTTAGCCGACTTTTGGCGATCGCATCTGGCGTCACGGCCTGTACGCTTCTGTTGGCTTCTGCCAGCGGGGCACAGACTGCTCCAGCTCGATCCAGTGACCTTGCTGATCCAGCGTTGGCGATCGGCGATCGCCCAGCTCAGTTAGCGTCTCATGTTGACGCAGCATCGCTTACCGCGATCGCGGTTTCAGCTAAGTCCTCATCCCTGAAAACCTTGCGACTCACCCACCGGGCGTCGCTATTTCAAGCAGACAGTTTGGACGAAGCAATGCCACCCTCGACGACAGCTCAGGATTTAGGCTTGCTATCTTCCTCTGGTCTAGAGACAGCCCTCAGCCAAGAACGAACCCCAACTCCTGTCGTAATTGGGCAGCAGCGCGGTGAGCGGGTCCCGCCCAATTCATTCTTTTTCAGATTTGGGTCAACCCTGCCAAGACCGACTGCCCTACAGGGACCCATTCGTCCAGAAACGGTCGTCCCACAATCCCATCAGCCAGGGGGAATTGCAGCAGGGGTACGTTTGGGGTTTGCCAATTTGGGGGGTAATAACCAAACATTGAGCTTAGGCGTTGAAGGTGGGGAGCAGGTACTGGGCTTCGACCTCGACTTTCGCCAGTTTTTACCCGATGGTTCGGGGTATGGCGTTAACTTTGCCAACCAGCGAGGAGTGGAGCCCGAATTTGATCGCGGCAGCAACGATGTCGATACTCCCGGTGGTGATGATCCTTGGGTGCATCGCTTGGGCGGCGGGGTGGAGTATTTTCGTCCCTTGGCTCCCGATATTGAAGGGGCGATCGGAATCTCCTATCAGCGTATTTCAGTCAGAGATTCTATCTTTACCTCTGGTATTGAGCCCGAAGACGAGTTGGGTAATCGTTTAACGGTGAGTGATAGCGGTCAGGATGACTTGCTGACCATTAACTTGGCAGGGGTTTGGGACCGTCGCGATGATCCTCGTTTTCCCACCACAGGGTATAGGGTGTTGCTTGGGATGGATCAGTCGATTCCCATTGGCGATGCCGATATTCTGTTCAATCGCCTCAGTGCCAATTACACCCAGTATGTGCCCCTGAATCTGTTTGGCTTTGCCGAAGGGCCACGAACTCTGGTGCTGAATGCTCAAGGGGGCACCATTATTGGCGATGCACCACCTTATGAGGCGTTCAGTCTGGGGGGACCCAGTTCCGTGCGCGGGTATGACACTGGGGGACTCGGCACTGGACGCAGTTTTATTCAGGCCACTGCCGAGTACCGCTTCCCCATTTTCGACCTCACCCTCTTTCGGGAAGATATTGATGTTGGCGGTACGCTGTTCTTTGATTACGCCACAGATTTGGGGTCGGGGGACACCGTCATTGGTGAACCCGCCGAAGTGCGGGATAAGCCCGGTAACGGATTTGGCTATGGGGTAGGACTCCGGGCTCTGACGCCGATTGGGCCGGTGCGTCTGGAATTTGGTCTTAATGACGAAGGCAGCAGTCAGGTTATTTTCAATGTCGGCGATCGCTTCTAGCAGTCTGATATTGCAGGATGCATATGACTTTTGAGCAGTTCGTATTTGCTTACCACTTAAATTTCCTGGTATGGCAGGCATGATTCAGAATCTTACTGGTAGCGTTCCAAGATTGTCTTTGCAGCATGATAGTGGGCCAGAGCAGAGGTCTCCGGTTTGAGAAATTTTGCGTGTCCCATGAATCCATAAACCCATCGACTAAATTCATCTACTGACCTCGGAGGTAGAGTGACTGTGTCGTCCACACAGCATAAAAAGCCTTCTCGGACCGGCCCTTTAGTGAGCCTCTGACTATGATGGCGGCGTTCACCTTCTAGGATGAAACTTAAAATAGGCGGGAAAAATCTGACCATGACTTCTGTGGAAGTAAGTTTTCCCTGAAGTTCTAGTTGCTGCTCCTGTGGACTACCCAAAAACAACCCCCAACCAGATTCAAGCAACTGATGAGCCTTATCTAGGCTTTGACGTTGGGCAGCAAGTCCTCTCTCTGAAGATCTTACTGACTTGCAGTGATCGCTGAAACGATCTAAGCGTGTTATGGCAAAATGCCCATTGATAGCGCTCTCATACAAAAGATACCAAGCAATATTGCTATGAACAATTTGTAGAGGATAAACCCAAACATAACCAGTTTTTCGGTTGTTATATGGATTGCGAGAGTGACAGAGCTGTATCTTTTCGCCTCTTAATATCGATTTTTCTAGTTGCTCTAGCTAGTGGACCAGTGTCTGTCTGTAGTTCCCATCAGACATCAGTGAAACCTCTAGCTTTGCCAAGTGTTATATCTCTTTTACGTTACTAAAATTAGCCTGGCGAATTTAAGAGGCTTGTTGTCGGTAAAGACAAACATAGACTCTTTCAATAAAGAACTCTCTGGCATCTACCTGACTCGTAGGATGGTCGGGATTTTTCAGCTCTAGAAAGATCTGCTTATCCTTCCTATGCTAGCGTTTTAGCATTGTTTCATTTGTTAGGTCCTATTGTTCGCTATTCCGTAACTGAGGCGAACCATATCCCGAGGCAATCTAAAAGCGAATTCTCTATTAACGGCTGCAGTTACCAGACAGTGAGGCTATCTTGGAGAGGGCTTTCAGATGGCCTGAGTGTAGTCCGATATATAAGCAAACTAATATCTAGGTCACTGTGGCGCTTAAGCAACAGAGTATTGATGTTGTTTCTAAATTAATTCTGCATCAGTCACAGCGCAGTCAGTCGATTCCAACCTTGTCCGTCTTGGTTGGTAAGGCAATGATGGCGCGTGAGCAGTGGAGTCAATGGTCGAGTAATGCTGGTCGGCAAGCAGCGACTTGTGTCTACGAGTCAGAACAATCTCTTTTCGAGACCTGGTTATCAGTTGTCTTCCGACAGTTTGATGGGCGCGCTCTTGTCTTTGAGCGAGTTGCCGCGATCGCAAATCAATCTGCCGATCAGGTGGCGGTTCGGTTGGAGAATGCCAGCGATTATGAGCTTCAGATGTTCTGGAAGCGGCTAGAGCCGATTTCTGCCGACATTTCGACGCTGCGGCGATTGCTGAGCCAACTGACTTTGCCCGAGACCGCATCCGCTCAGAATGCCGATACTCTCAGCGAATCGCCCAAACAGGACGACAGGGATAGACTCTTCCAGAGTTTTACCGTCGTTGCAGAACTACTGCCTCCAGAATCTGTGCCGGGGATTTTGGTTTGGTTGCCTGATGATCGTAGCGAGATATCGGTCTACAGCGCCGTCTTAGCATTGCTGGTTCAGTTAGCTGAATCGGTGCCTATTTTGCCACTCGGTTTACTGTTGACGGAGGCTCAAGAACAGTTTTTACTGAAGCAATTCCCTGAATCGAGAGTGAAGGCTGTTTTACGCAGTGGCTTGCTCAGAGTGGACTCGCCCCAGCTCGATACGCTCCAGCAGTGGTTTCGCGATCGCGGCGCTAAAGATGAGACTCGTCTACAAAATGTGGTTCGTGCAGTGGTTGAGTATGGCGCAACGTCAGAGCTGCTGGAAACGGCTTTGGCATTGACCGAAACAGCGGATCGACCCGACACCGCAGAACTCGACGAGCGTTATCGCAGCCAGGAAGAGCGGTTTTTATTCCACTGTCTGGAAGCCCGACCGAGTACGGCTGGCAAGTTTCAACTTAATGCTCGACTTGACATTAAGTTCGGCAATCGCGCTATGGAGGTCGATTTTTTAGCGGAGGATACCAAAGTTGTGGTTGAGCTGGACGGCTACTATCACTTTCGTTCATTGGATAACTATCGCCGCGATCGCCGCAAAGACGCGCTTTTACAGCAGCAAGGCTTCCTTATCTTGCGCTTTCTTGCCGATGATGTTGTTGATAATCTCGAAAATATTCTCGCGACTATCGAGCAAACCCTCGCTCTACGATAATCCAAGCTATTTACCCGTTGGGAGACACAATGCTTTCACTCAAACCTATTTCCCTGGTTGACTTGCTTCTAAGCCGCTTGCTGCTTGCGGGTGCAGATGGTTTTACTAAAGGCGATTTGAAGCAGGCTGTCAAAGCGATCGCAGCTAGTCAGGTTTCGGCTTCCGTGTTCGCGGAGCAGATCAATCAGGTGCTGGCCGACTTAGAGTCTAAAGGCTATGTGACCACTATCACTCCCTCTCGCTATCAGATTAAGGACGATGGCCGTCAGCAGGTGCTTGATCAGCTAAGGCTAGAGAAGTTACCCCCCAAGCTGCAGTGGAAGAAACTCAAAGATGCCTATTGGATTGCCTATGCGCTCAAGTTGCCCGGCCTCACAGCGGATACGCGCAAACGCATCGGTAATGCCGACGGACTGCGGGCTGCGATTTTACAACGTGCCTTTGAACTGCCGATTGAAGACTTTTCAACGCTTCCTAAAACTCGCGATGCTTTGCTGTGGAAGCAATTCTGCAACCCAGCGACGACTGAGCAACTGCAAGCAAAACTTGGCGAATTCAGGCAACGCAAGTTCGATCAGAGCGTGCTTAAGGAGGTGTTGCTTAATGACCTGCTGCAGGCATCCAAAGCGATGCATTGGGAGAAGGCATTGAAGCAATTAGTGGCAACATCAGCCGGAGCGAAACGAACTGATGCCAATGCGTTACGTCTCGCCATTTTGCAGCGGTCTTTCCAGAATGCGCCCATAACGACAGCACCCGACAGCCAAGATGTTGCTGAAGCAGCTTTCCCAATTTCATCGGTACCAGCCCCATCAGACTCTGCTCAGCTAGCGCTTCCAGACTTTGCTGATAGGGTTCTCAAAGCGGCTAAAGCGACTCAAGAAGGGCGCTCAGGCGATGACAAAGTGCTTATTTCAAAGGTTTGGGCGACTTTGCAGGAGCAAAAGCCCACTATTGCGCCCAATTTAGCCGCATTCAAGCAACAACTCATTGGGGCCAACCGCCAGCAGTTCCTCACTCTAAGTCGAGCCGACTTAGCCTATACCTTTGCGCCAGAAGATGTTGAGGCTTCTGAGACGACCTATCTAAATAGCACCTTTCACTTTATTCGCATTAACTAGAGTTATTGACTATGAATATCGATCAACGACTAGCCGCTTTTTGCTCTCACCAAGAACTGGATGTTTTTCATCCGGTGACGCATCAGCATCAGATTTGGCAGCCTGATCCCTATGATGTTGAAGCCGTGCATTCAGAAGCTCGATCAGCCTACGAGCGATTGTTAAACCGTTTGGGCAGTGGTTCGGCTAACGATTCCGGTCGGATTTTGCTGCTATTGGGTGAATCGGGGGCTGGGAAAACCCATTTGATGCGGGTGTTTCGCAACCAAACGCATGAGCAAATGAAGGGTTTTTTCAGCTACATGCAGATGACCTCAGCGGTGTCTAACTATGCCCGCTATGTTCTCCGCAATACGATTGATTCATTTGACAAGCCCTATTACACGCCTTTTGGTTCCATCACGGGATTGATGAAGCTCTCAAATTGCTTAGCCGAGAGTAGTCAGCTTGTTACAGCAGGTGAGCTGGACTTGCTGCGCGAGAACGATTTGTCTTCGGAAGAACTCTTGGAGTTGATTTATCCCATTGCTGATCGAGTCGTTGCTCTGGAACATTTCAGCCGTATCGATCTGGATCTGATTCGGGCACTGCTATACCTACAGCCGGGTAATCCAGCAATTAACGCCAAAGTGTTCAAACTACTGCGATGTGAGCCACTCACGCCTTACGACAGCAAAGTCTTGGGGGGAATGGCCTCTCGTGATGAGGAAGATGACCCGCTGCGGATGCTGCAGTCTATAGCGCTTTTGATTCAGGCAGTTACAGATGGTGCTTTGGTGGTTTGTCTGGATCAGTTGGAAGATATACATAGTATGGAAGAGGCGGGTGATCGCTTCCGTTGGGCAATGCAAACGATTGTCACGCTGGCCGAAATTCCCAATGTAATAGTGGTTCTTTCTTGCTTGGAAGAGTTTTATCGAGAATTGGGCAAACATCTACCGCGGCCGCACGTTGATCGCCTGGAACTTGATCCCGCACCAACCAAGCTTAAGGCTCAGCGATTCAAGGATGAAATAGCGCTGATTATTGCGCAGCGACTACAGCATCTGTATGAGTCAGCCGATGTTGACGAAGCCACTGAGGCTGATCCCCTTTATCCCTTTCCTAATGGAACGGTTG
This sequence comes from Cyanobacteria bacterium J06626_18, assembly GCA_038523735.1. Taxonomy (GTDB): domain Bacteria; phylum Cyanobacteriota; class Cyanobacteriia; order Phormidesmidales; family Phormidesmidaceae; genus SIO1E4. The sequence goes on from JBCBJE010000022.1 coordinate 8,613, forward strand.
ACCATCTCGTAGGGCAAAACACCCGAAATGTTCTGGAATGGTGCCGTTCCCAACGAGAGCATTCGATCGCGACTGGTGAGGTACCGTCTATGACAGGATCGTTGCCGCCTGATCCTTTGGAAGTTGACGAGACCCTCCAGAAGCTGAGTCAAAGCTGGAATGATCATCTGACCGGAACCTTGTCTCTACCTGATCGCGATCGCGACCTTCTGCATCTCTTGAGCGACAGTATTGAACGCTGCAGGCAAGAATTGGGCAATGGCTATCGCTTTACGACTAGGCAAGAGGGTTACTATTTAACTGCAAATATCCAAACGCAACCCGAGATCCCGGCCGAATCCTTGCTTTTAGGACTATGCCAGAAGTCGGCGGGCGGTGGTGCTTTGTTGAGGCAAATCGAAGCGGTTGAGATGACGGCAACTAGCCAGATACCCGTTATCCTCAGAACAACCGAATTTCCCAGTAAGCCCACCACTAAAACGGCTCGCAAAATTGGTGAACTCATCAGTAAAGGCGGGCGTCGTGTTGTGGTTGCCGATTCCGACTGGCGCACGATGGTTGCGATTCAGAGCTTTGAGCAGCAGCACGGAGTGCAGCCCAATTATCCACGATGGCTGCAGACCGAGCAGCCTCTGTCGCGACTACCGTCTTTGCAGAAAATCTTGGATTTGGGCAATCTCAAGGCTGGAACCAAGCCGTCAAACAGCGTTCAACTGCCGCTTCCCGAGGCACTGCCTGCCAAAACACCTGCCGAGGCGATCGCTCCACCTCCAGAACAGCCTAAGCCAGCCTCCCCTTATGCGGCTGAGGCAAAGCTGCCAGAGCCGCATTCAATCATCCATTTGGGCAGCACTCGTAACACTTTCCCGACTTCCGTTGAGTTTGACCCGAATTCGCTGGTTCGACATGGTGCCTTTCTTGGCGGTTCCGGCAGTGGCAAAACCACGCTAGCGCTAGCTTTAATTGAACAATTGTTGCTGCGTGGTATTCCTGCTATTTTGCTTGATCGCAAAGGCGATCTCTGCAGCTACGCTAATCCTGACGCCTGGACTAAACCGAGTGACTACGCTGGTTTACTAGCCCATCGTCAACTGCTGCGTGACCACATTGATGTGGCTGTATATACTCCCGGAACGGTTGGCGACCAAGGCCGCCCGCTGAGCATTGCTATCACACCTCCTGGACTCGGTCAGCTTCCCAGCCATGAGCGTCTGCAGATTGCTAATTACTGTGCGCTAGCGCTGGGCGGCATTTTAGGATATAAGCAGAGCGGTCAAGACAAAAACCGAACGGCGATTTTGGGACAGGCGATCGCTATGCTCAGCGAGCTGCAAACCGATAATCCCCTCAGTATCAATCGTTTAATTGAATTTATCGCTGAGGCTGACCCGTTGCTGGTGAACGCGATCGGATACTTAGATCCAAAGCACTGTAAGAAACTGGCTGAAGATTTACAAACCCTCAGTCTAATGACGGGACACCTGTTCAGCACACAGTATGAGCAGCTATCCGCTGAACAACTTCTAGTCAGTCCAAGCCCTGAAAAAACACGCCTATCGGTAATCAATTTGGGAAATTTGGGGGACAACGCCAATATTCTGTTCTGGGTATCGCAGTTCTTGCTTGATCTCAATCGCTATGCTCAGAAGCATCCCTCTGGAAACTTGCAGGCCGTTGTGCTGTTCGACGAAGCGGATTTATATTTACCCGCTACGGGCAAACCCTCCACTAAAGAACCAATGGAAAGTTTGCTGAAAAGAGCGCGATCAGCTGGACTCAGCATTCTCCTAGCCACTCAAAGCCCGGGCGATTTGGACTACAAGTGTCGCGATCAAATCTCGTCGTGGTTCGTCGGCAAGGTCAAGGAAAATACAGCTCTCAATAAGTTGAAGCCGATGCTCAGCGAAGCAAAGGTAGATGTGACCAGCAAGCTAGCCAATCAGCGAGTAGGCGAGTTCTTTTTACTGCAGGCGGGGAATGTCACCAGTCTGAAGGCGAATATGTCGCTGCTCCGAGCTGAGCAGGTACCGATTGAAATGATTCAGGCGATCGCGGCTCAATCTATTGAGAAGAGGCGTGCTCCTAATGCCTAGCCAGCAGTAAAATGGCTCACCGCTTTGTATGAAGAGACATTACTCTATGTACACGGCTGATAGGCGTTGTTATTGCATCCGATATTCGCCATTGCCTGCATCTCGGCTTTGCCGTCAGCCATGTCTACCATCACCACACCTTCCGACTCGCTATCCAGCTGCGTCAGGAGTTCACCCTGATCATTCCAGACAGCTGATTGCCCCACACTGACGAAATCATCGTTGGGACCCACGCAATTAGACAAGATCACATACAGGCTGTGTTTGCGGGCGATCGCGGGATAATGCCGCATGGCTTTCGCCAATCCGCCCGCTGGTTTGGCTACGCTCGCGAGATAAACGTCCGTTCTCAGCTGCGCTGCGTTATCAGCATGGTTGACCTGCAGCGATTCATAGCAGATCGCTGGGGTGAGCCTGCGATTATCCAAAGTCAGCACAAGTTGCTGATTACCCGGCACAAAGAAAGGGAGTTCGTCAGCATGCAATTGCTGCTTCCCATAGCTACGCCGCGGTGCATTGGGTGCAAACCAAACCATGCCAATTTGCACCTGCGCCCCAACTGCGATCGGCAAGCCCACCCCAATGATGATGTTGTGAGTGTCGCTGTATTGCTGAAATACATCGAGGTAAGAATCTGTGCTGGCGATCGCGAGCGCTTTTGCCAGTCGGGGTTCGTATCCCGTTAGCGAGAGTTCTGGGAAATAAACCAAGTCAGCATTTTGCGTAATGGCAAGCTCGATAAGCTGCAAATGCTTGGTGGTGTTGGCGGCGATGTCGCCTGCAACAGGCCGAAGTTGGGCAGCGCCTAGTTTCATCGCCTCACAAATCTCCCTAATTTTCTACCTACGCTATATCTCTGTAGGTTAGCCCATTGGCTTCGGCGTAGCGATGGATGAAGCGTATGAAACGCTCCCAGAGATCGTCTCGATCAATCTCAAGCTTGCATTCAACACTTCTAAGATCTTCCCCTTCGGGCCCGCCATAAAGCATCTCAATAGAGGGCTCAATGAAGATTTCTCCTTCGGTATCGATCAGGTGTAATGCCTTGTCCGAACCTCTTCTCGAACATAAGAAATGGGCTAGCGAAGCGAGGCTCTGAAATCGCATCACAGCGACGTGTTTCCCCGTTGCCAGATCGCGTTTCAGGCTTACACTGCTCACTTTTTCATGCACGTTTTCAAAGATTTGTATATGAGGTAATGGCGCAGTCATCGTCAACCTCCCTCCTATGTAGCGGACTGCTTAAGTGCGGTAATTGCTTCTGTTGTGTGTGGTTTGCTTCGCTGTACCTAAGCATGCTTACAGCATAGGAATCAAACGTGAGGAATTTATGAGCGATCGCCGGACTTAAGAGAATTGTTTATGCATCCCTTAAGCCTGTAAGCAGGTGGCCACAATTAAACATAGCTGTACGTAGGTTGCGGTTGCGGGCCGTTGGCAAGGCTATGCCAACAGCAATAACGCCTTCATGGGGTATGCTGTCGCTGCTCCATCCGATAAATAGTGATGAGTACCTATTTATCGTTGCCTGATGCCTCAAACCACCCCTTGCGTGGTCTGTTCAACCAGGTAATCAACAACCGCTTGATAGCTACCGCTGGTTTGATAAATGTGTCGCTGCCGCTGAGCGCTGTTGCCTTCAGTGAGAATGCGTTCAACTTGCCGACTCACGATATGCCAATCGCCATGCATCTCTAACGCAGGACGAATATAGTCCAGTAACCTGTGAATCGAGTCCGTAGCCGTCATAGGACTCATGGCCGTGAAATCGATCAGTTCGCCCTCAGTGCCATAACGAGCGGCTTGCCACATGGCAGCTTTGATCAGTTCGGAGCGAATCTCAGGATAAGCTTTATGGTCGCAAAAGTCACGATAGCAAGCTTGGGCTAAGGCACGAACGACACCCGCAAACATGACGGCTTCGTCCACAGTGCCGCACACATCGGCCACGCGAAATTCGACAGTAGGAAATCGTTCTGAGAGACGAATATCCCAATAAATCTTGGTCGGGTCATCGGTGATATCCGTGTCGATGAGTTGCTGAATAAAGGCGCGATAATCGTCATAGTTTTTGAAGCAAGGGGGTGGCCCAGCGGTGGGAAGACGACACCACAATTCCATGCGGTAGCTGTGATAGCCTGTGTCACGCCCCAGCCAAAAGGGCGAATTGGCCGTGAGGGATAGCAAGGTCGGTAGCCACTGCCGGGCGCGGTTGACGATCTCAACTGCCGCTTCGCGATCGGCAATACCCACATGGACATGACAGCCAAAGATCACCAACTCCCGAGCGAGTTGCTGCAGCACAGCATCTAAACCGCGATAGCGATCTTTAGGCGTGACTTTCTGTTTTTGCCATTGCGAGAATGGGTGTGTGCCTGCAGCCGCGATCGCCAGCCCATGCTCCTGCGCTGCCAGCAGGGCTGATCGCCTAGCCTGCACCAATTCCTGATGTACATCTGTCAGGGTCTTACAGACGCCTGTGGCAATTTCGACCTGGCAACGATGCAGTTCATACAGTAAGTCTTTGGTTTGCCCATTGTGTTGATTGGCATCAATCAGTTTGTTCGATTTGCCCGCGAGTTCGCGCGTACGCGGATTGATAATTTGATACTCTTCTTCTACACCAAGGGTGAACGCGGCTGTATTCGACATAGGTTAATGCCTATCGAGGCAGATAATTGAAACCTATCATAAGCAGAAAACTGACTTAAGAATCGTGACAGTGGATGCTTTTTGCCTTAGCGTCACTGTAGGCTCCTTGTCGATAAGTTAGACACTATCTCGACCTCAAACTGATTGAATTGTTGGACCATAGAGATGGGTGGGGTTTTGCGGATAAAGTTTAGTCGGCTTATGGTCGAACGATGCGAATCCTATTAGTTGATGATGATGCAACGCTGATGGAGCCGTTGGCGAGGAGCCTGATCAGACAACGCTATGCTGTCGATATTGCTGTTGATGGAGAAACGGCTCAGGAGTTTTTGGCACTTTTCCCGTATGACCTGATTGTGTTGGATATGCTGTTGCCTAATGTGGAGGGTACGGCTCTTTGTCAGCAGTTTCGTCAGCAGGGGATAACGAGCCCGATCCTAATCTTGACCGCAAAAAATGCCAGTGCTGATAAAGTACGGGCGCTAGATGCAGGGGCCGATGACTACGTCGTCAAGCCGTTTGATTTTGACGAGTTGTGTGCTCGCATTCGGGCTCTACTACGTCGCGATAGCCATGTATCAACATCGGCATTAAAGTGGGGTGATTTGGCCTTAAATCCCAATACGTTTGAAGTTTTTTACGCAGAGCGCCAGCTTCACATAACACCAAAAGAGTATGCCTTACTAGAGCTATTTCTACGTCATCCGCATCAAGTTTTTGGTCTGGATGCCATTATTGAAGATATTTGGTCGTTTGAGGATCCGCCCAGCAGCGATGCGGTGCGAACGCACGTTAAGGGGTTACGACAAAAGCTGAAGGCCGCAGGAGCTCCTAAGAATTTTATTGAGACTGTCTATGGCTTAGGCTATCGACTGAAGGATCTGAATCCAGCTCCAACTTTGACGCAAGAGGTTGTTGGCTCAGAGCCGCAAAAGCCCACGCGAGCCGAAATGAGGGCAGCTGTTGCTAAAGCCTGGGAAGCTCACCAAGAAACAATGCAGGAGCGGTTGAGTGTATTGGCAGCGGCAGCAGCAGCTATCACAGTGGGACAACTGAATATCGACCTGCTACAGGCA
>JBCBJE010000023.1:0-14216 GCA_038523735.1 Cyanobacteria bacterium J06626_18
CACAGATGTAAACGCTGCGGGGTGGTGCTACATCTGGGGATGGGGGCTTTGTTGAAGTCTCGGGGAAAGACAATCTCACCTTTATGGGGGGTGTCGATACGTTTGCGGTGAATGGAACTAACGGCCAGCTATTACTTGACCCCCGCAGCGTTTACATCTGTGAGGATGCGGCCAGTTGCAATACGCCCGATGGATTTGATGTCGAACCGGCTGATGCCTTAAATGATGGAGAAATCGAACAGACGGATGGCGCTCCGGCTGTTAATTTCTTGATTTCGCCCACTCAAGTATTGTCCGCTTTGTCCAATGGCAGCGTGACGATCGCGGCGGCTCGGGATATCCGGGTGAATAGCGATGTTGAAGTCACCAATCCTGAAATTGGCGGATCTTTATCACTAACGGCTCCGACAATTGACATTGCAGCCAATATCACGCTGGGTCAAGGAGACTTAATCCTGACCTCTAATGAAGGCACGAATGGATCTTCGACCTTTCCGGCAGACAGTATCAGTATTGGTGGAGACCTGGTCACTAATGGCGGTAATGTTATTCTGGCAGGTCCCGAAATTAATGTGAGCGCCGATATCGACTCCCAAGGTGGCGATATCACCTTCAATGGACCCGTCGTGGTTGATTCACAACTGGGTGCTTTGAGAATTGATGCTGACCTTTTAGATGGCAGCGATGGCAACATCACGTTTAATGAGACTCTGGATGCTCAGGCAGATGCCGCTGATAGCGTCAGGTTAATAGCGGACGAAGGTGACGTGACGGTTACGGGAGCGATCGGAGGCAATACCCCGATCAATCTTCTTGAAATTGACGCCGATACTGTCAATCTCAGTGATTTTTCTGGCAGCGATTTAGAAGTTTCTAGCACCAATTTTAACCTGCAAGCTCAAGGTGATTTGGCGCTAGAAGAAGCAAATATCACTGGCTCTAGCTCACTCAATATTAGTAGTGAAGGCAACTTGATTTTTAATGCCCCAAACTCAACTTCACTACGAAGTTTTTCAGGCGATATCACCCTGAACTCACAGGGTAATTTGAGCCTACCTGATAGCATTACTGCCCAAAATCTGACGGTTGAGTCTGGTGCTAATGTTCTGCTACAGGATTTTGGGGATTTTGAATTTGACGTTGCTCAGAATGTTGTAATCAATGCTCAGAATACGCTTACAGTCAGTGATAGCCAAATAGCGAGTGGAGCTAGGTTGACGCTAACTGGCAACGATATTGTGGTGACGAATAGCACGATTGGAACTGGACAATCACTGAGCTTAGTGGCTCAGGATACGATCGCGATTAGTGATGATGCTACGGGGTCTACGCGCTTTCAGTCTGAAGGTGATATGACCATCCGAGGGGATACAAGCATTACGATTGACGCACTTGATCAAGCTGATTCTGTCTTCAGTAGTGGCGGCAATCTGGATTTGATTAGTGATGGCGCGATCGCGGGCAATGGTCGATTTTTAGCCGATGGCGATATCACAATTGCAACCGTTGCTGGCGATCCGGGAACGTTTTCCTACAGTCCGGTTTCTTCGCCTGGAATTGTGAGCGCTGATGGAAATGTCAGCTTCGGCGACTATACAGGACCTGCCTTGAAAGTCGAGGCAACCGGCAGTATTGCGGGCGGCGATATTACGATTACGGAGCCGAATACAACCCTGACGGAAACTGATCCAGACATTCCCATCTTATCGACGACTTCGGCACTAGTTTTGAGGGCAGGGGTGAGTCCCTATCAGTTAGTCACTGACCAGCTTCCCAGTATTGAAACGGCCCAAAATGAACCGAATGTAAGCAGCACAAATACCAGTTATGTTCTGGGAACAAATTCTTTTGCATTTGAGGGAGCAGCGAGTTCTCCTGCCAATATTGAAGTGGGTAACATCAACACCTCGGCTGCTGAAGGTGCCGTGATTCTGCAAGCACCTGGGGATATTGTGACGGGCAATATTAATGTTGGGGAAGGTGTCTCCGAGTTTCTTGACCCTGGTGATATTGCGATCGCAGCGGGCGGCAGTTTCTGTCCGGCTTCGGCCTGTGTTGCACTACCGGATATCAGAGGCGAGTCGGTTACGATTTCAGCCATGGACGATATCAACACAGGTGATATTGAAACGGTAGACATTGCCGAAGGTGACGGTGATGCTTCCACGTCTTTTGTCCGGTTAAGAGCCGAAACTGGCGATATTCAAGTTGGCTACATTTTGGCGGGGGCTGGTGGCATTGATATTGATGCAGCTAGCACTTTTCGGGCATTGAATTCACGCGGCTCTTCTGTAAATCGCACCGCTGCCGAGACGATACCGTCAACCCTCGCGCAATATCTCAATAGCTTGGGATATACAGAATTCCCTGATGAAATCTCGTTTGGGGACTTTGTTGAGGGACCCGAGTCCGAGACGGGGGTACGAGTCAGTTTAGAATCGGTCGATGGTTCTATTGCAATTCGCTATGGGGATAGTGCCAATCGTCAAGTTTTGGTTCCTGATGAAAACGGTGTCCTCATTGAAGGTGATCCGTCACAGCCGTTCGTGATTGGCCCCAACTACGATGAGACCGCTCCCTTTTTACCCGGTGAGGGACGCAACTTTGATCCCTACGACAGTACGACAAATCCCGATGGCTATTTCCCACCTGATGAATCCTTCAGCACGTTTGAGGTGATTGAAAACGCTGAGCCTCTAACCCTTCCCTCAGAGGACTTTCCGAGTGATACGGGTGGTGTCGTTGCGGGTATCGTTGCGAGCAATACGGATGCCAGCCTGTCAGGCGCGCTACAAAACCAACTATTTGGCACCCAAGACCCAGACGTTGGCGAGGGTACTGGTGGCGGTGGCGGCACGGTTGGTGGTGGGACCGGTGGTAATGGTGATGGTGGCGGTGGAATTGATGGCGGGGGTAGCGATCCGGTAGCTATGAATGCTGATGTGCCAACGGAAACCCAAAATCTGGATGATGCAGAATCGGATGATATTTGTGAGGACCGCCCCAGCGATATTCAGACGGCAGACGACATTCTGACTATTGATGAAGATCTAATTGCCACTGGTGTACGATCGCCCGCCGATCGCGACCTCACCCTCAACCCCTGCAACAATCGTGAACCGACAGAGGAATCTGAAGCGACGACAGAACTTGAACTTGAGACAGAAGCTGCTGAGCCACTGCCCGCTCCATGAAAGGATACCGCCGCTTCCTTCTCATCCTGATAGCAACCCTGATGTTGAGTCTGGGGTCAGGCGCGATCGCCACCGAACCCAACAGTTCAACCCCTGTCACCAGTCCAGCCCAGACTTACTTTGAGCAGGGCCTCGCAGCCTATCAAGCCGGCCAATTTACTGACGCGATTGAATACTGGCAGCAGGCGCTGGAACTGGATGACGATCCGCAGCAGCAGGCCCGACTATTCGGCAACCTGGCGATCGCCTATTACGAAACCGGGCAATACCTCAACGCCCTGGATACTAATCAACAGGCCATCACGCTGTTTACTGACTTGGATCAGGTAGCTGCCGTAGGACAGGTCCAAAGCAACCTCGGCAATGTCTATGAAGCATTGGGCGACTACAATCGCGCCATTGAGATGTATCAGGCAAGTCTCGCGATCGCCCGTGAAACGGAGAACCGGACAGCGGAAGGGATTAGTATCGGCAACCTGGGTTACCTGTACTCGCTCCAAGGGGACCAATCGGCAGCACTAGCAGCCTACGATCAGAGCCTTGCCATTGCCCAAGAAGTGGGCGATCGCGAGGGCGAAGGCCATCGGTTGCTGAATATCGGCATCGCTTACCACGCCCTGAATGACATTCCTGCGGCGACCGAGCACTATCAGCAGAGTCTCGCAGTGGCGCGTGCAATCGAGCATCCCTCGCTGGAAGCCAGAGCATTGGGCAACTTGGGCATGGCAGTGGCGGATACCGGCGAGTATGATGCCGCAATCGCCTATTACGAGCAGAGTCTAGCGATCGCAGCGACACTCCAAAATCCTGAGCTAGCCGCTAGGACGCTCAACAACTTGGGACATACCCTGAAAGCGGCTAACCGATTGGATGAAGCCGAGGCCCGCCTGAGGGGGGCGATCGCGCAAATGGATACGCTGCGCTCTGGATTAGATGCTGAAGATGCTTACAACGTCTCGGTTTTTGACACGCAGATCTATACCTACAACCTGTTGACGCAGATATTAGTCGCTAAAAACGAACCCGAGGCTGCTTTGGAAGTGGCCGAAGCCGGTCGAACGCGTGCGTTTACCGAACTCCTGACCCGACGGGTAAATACCCTCACAGATGCTGAGAGTGCGGCTGTGTCGGCAGTGACTGGTAACATAAGTGGCGCTCCTCTCTCAATTGAGGCAATGCGGGCAATTGCCCAACGGACTAACAACACGTTGGTCGAATATGCCTTGGTGCCAGAAGAAGAATTTCGCGTTCAGGGTAAGCAACAAGGACGCACTGCAGCAATTCAAATTTGGGTGATTTCTCCCGATGGCGACGTCGCCTTTCGTCAATCGATCCTCGATGCTGAGGTACCTCCTCTCACTGATCTCGTGGTGGCGTCACGCGACGCGATGGGTGTGCGCGGACGGGGGCTGGACGTCATTCAAGACGACGGCGATGAGAGTCCTAGGGGTCCGGATAAACTGCACGTCCTGCATCAGCTTCTAATTGAGCCGATTCAAGATCTGTTACCGCCAGACCCAGAAGGCAAGATAGTCTTGATTCCTCAGGGCGATCTCTTCCTGGTACCGTTTCCGGCCTTGTTAGACGAGGCGGGCGATCGCCTGATCCAACACCACACCCTCCTAACTGTGCCCTCCATCAGTGTGCTGGACCTGACCCAACAGCGGCGCACGCGCCTGCGAGGGGTACAGCCTATGAATCCTGAGTCGGCGGACTGGTTGATTGTCGGTAATCCTGAAATGCCGGAAGTTTGGAATCCGCAACTGCAAACCATGCAGCAGTTACCAACCCTTCAGGGGGCTGAACGAGAAGCGCTGGAGGTGGCGACCCTCTTCAACACCCATGCGCTGATTGGTAGCGATGCCTCCGAATCGCGGGTGAAAGACCGCATCGAAACGGCACAGGTGGTGCATCTGGCTACCCATGGCTTGCTGGAGTACGGCAGCGTCGAAAGTTCAGGTATCGAGGACATTCCGGGCGCGATCGCCCTCACCCCCGAAGCCGATCAAGACGGGCTGCTCACATCGGCTGAAATCCTGAATGAACTGACGCTACAGGCTGATTTAGTCGTCCTCAGCGCCTGCGATACAGGACGAGGTGATATTACTGGCGATGGCGTGTTGGGGCTTTCTCGTTCCCTGATTGCTGCGGGGGCTCCCAGTGTGGTGGTGTCGTTGTGGGCGGTCCCCGATGCCCCCACAGCGGATCTCATGATCAAGTTCTATGCGGAACTCAAGCAGGGCAAAGACAAAGCGCAGGCACTGCGGCAGGCCATGCTAATGACAATGCAGGCATATCCTGCCCCACAAAACTGGGCGGCGTTCACCCTAATTGGCGAAGCTCAATGACCACTGGTGGGGCTCATCAACCCTCAGGATCAGACAGTCGAAATCCATTGGCAGGGGAAAACGCCTGAAGTGAGATCGCTCCCTACTCACTCTAAAGAGGACAAGATCTACGCTGAGAACGACCTAATCAATGTCTATCCTTTTCATTTAGATAGGCTGAGCACCCCTGTGACAATTCAACGTACAGACAATTAATGAAGCGTCTACTGACATCAATTTGTATTTGTGAAGTAGCGGCAGGCAACCATACAAATACACAAGCGACCTTATACTCTTTGGATAGAAGAGTATCTCAATCTATTGGAAATCCAGGCTTGCAGAAAGCTCTTAGCTAGAGCATTCCTGCAAAAGAAGCCTAAAAAAGCAGAGAAGTTAATCATAAAGTTTTTTACTCGAAGCAAGATTCAATCCTAGTAGACAGCTGATCCTTATCAAGAATTGGCTGAGTGAACAGCGCCATTCGCAACTCTATAAGCCACTCTGAAATCAGCCCTGCAAAAGGGCCTAGAGATACGAATTTAGCCCCACAGAGGTGTTTGATAATGCAGTACAAAAAAATGATGCTTTCGCTGTTTATATTCGTTGGCTTGGTAATATCGAGCAACTATGCGATCGCTGACTCATCCTCAGATACTCTGACCGCTCAAACATCACCAGAGTCTCCTGATACTGGGACTTCACCGACTCAACCCGCGCCCCAAGCATCGGATGACCCAGCACTTCTACGAGCCCTAATTGAGCATCTTGCAGGAATCAATATGCCCAATGATGAGCTGATTGTCGGTGGAATGCCTGACTCCCTGACACCAGATCTGTTACCAATTCCCAGTGATACGCGAGTTCTCGGTAGCATTGTGCGTGGCGGTGATTATGTTGACGTGGTGCTTGATTCAGCTCAACCACCCGAAAGGATTACAGCCTTTTACGAAGAGCATCTGCTAAGTACAGGCTGGCAACCCGCTCAATTTTCTGCTGACATCTGGAACTTCACGACACCTGAATTTGCTGGGGCAGGCAGTGAGTACGGAGCTAATTTCTTCTGTTCCCCTAACGAAGAACTCACCCTATACCTCACAGCATACGCTGATCAGCCAGATCAGCCCACCAGCATATCAATAGGCATATACAACGCAGACGTAGGTGTTCTGCCACCGGCTTGCAATACGAATGCGGCCAATGCATTACCGCCTCTGCCAACACTACAGCTTCCAGAGGGCGTCAATCGTTCCAGTAGTAATGCGGGACTGGGAGAGGATTTCCGGTCCTTTCACACAGACACGATTATTGAAACTGACATGGGCAGCGAAGCCGTCTTATCGCATTTGGCCGATCAGTTTGAACAAGCAGAGTGGACTCTGATTGATCGCGCTGATGAGGAAGGACAGTCATCGGCTAGCTGGACGTTTGAAAGCACGTCAGGACAAACTTGGCAAGGCACGCTCAACGTGATCAAGCTTCAAGGAGCTGCCGATGAGTATCTGCTGCGAGCCGAAGCAGAGATACAGTAACCAGTTCGTCTTTTCCCCTTTTGCCTTTCCCCTTTTGCCTTTTCCCCATTAAGCAAACGAGATGTCTTGACCGAAACAGATACCGACCCTAGACAGGCAAAACAATCTCAATCCAAGCTTGCTCTTCTGGGGATGGTGCAGGGGAAGGCAAAGGCTTGCTGTAATCAATACCTTGCCTCCTCATACACCTGATTGAGGAGGCTCTGCAGATCTACTGCAAGCTCAGCGTCTTCCGGTTTCAAAGGAATTGGGATAGTCGGCAGTGGCTGCTGCCGCGAAAGGGCATACAAATCAGCACCCGGACGCTGATCGCTCCGGCTCACCAGAATGCGATAGGCTCTTGGTGAAGGTCTCCCCACAATAGGCATGACCTTGCCACCGCGCAGCAAATCGATTTCAACCAGATGCGTTGCACTTGCAAGCGCCCTCTCCCGCTTTTTCGTGTAAGCATCATGCCCTTTTCCTGGCCGCTTATTTTTAGGCGACAGTACTTCAATCACGGTAACGGCTGCATCGGTGCCAACTTCACGAACGTCCAGATAACGCTCATTGACAGCTACTGGCATCGGTAGCGTAACGCGCTCTGGCCGTGTTTGGGTCGTCACCGATGACTCTGCTTGTAGAGAGGGTGCCGTTGACGGTTCATTGACTGCCTTAGAAACAACCGCCGCATCAGGAATACCAACTAGCAAATCCCCAGCGTCACTGCTGCGATAAGCGCGAGTCTCAACTTCGACATAGTACTGATGACTCAGCTGAGATTCAATCGCGGCAGCGATCGCCCCAATCAAGCGAAAATGAAACGACGACCTAAAGGCAGGTTGTTCCAGATATCCATCCCTGGAAACGGGGAGGGCATCAGGGTATTGTCCAGATAGTGAATGGTTTAGTTTGATTGTAGCGATGACCGATCCTATGCAGAAGCGGCGATATCTCGGCTTGGCAGGGCTGACTGCAGCGATAACCGTATCGTGTGCGCAGCTGAACCAAACTCAACTGGTGACCGAAGAGTCCATGCCAGCTAATGATGATGCAGTGCTAACCATTTGGTGGGAAAAGGGCTTTAATTTGGAAGAAGATGAAGCCATGCAAAATCTAGTGGATGCATGGCAAGCAGAAAGTGGTCATGCAGCTGACTTATCCTTTTACACAACGGATGACCTCCTGCAAAAAGCCCAACGGGCGATTCAAGCGGGTGATCCACCCGATATTTTGATGAGCCATAATGCTGAGCGCGGACTGTATCCGTATCAGGCTTGGGAGGGCAAACTCGTTGATGTTTCTGAGTTGGTCGAACCCCTGAGCGAGGTATATCCGCCCTCAATTTTGGAAGCGGTCAATTTCTACAATAACGTCGAGAATAAGCGCAGCTATTATGCCGTTCCTTTCTCACAAACTACGAATTTCATCAACTATTGGGGTGATTTTGTCGAGCAGGCAGGCTTCGAGAATACGGATATTCCCCAAGATTGGGATGGATTTTGGAATTTCTGGAAACAAGTTCAAGAGCAGCTACCACAATCCCAGGACCCAGATAATCCTATTTATGGGTTGGGGTTTTCTTTCTCCGATAAAGCAGCTGATACCTATCTCCTGTTCGAGCAAATCTTAGAAGCATATGACGCTCAATTGGTGACGCCAGAGGGTGAACTCCAGGTCGAGAATCCGGCTGTGCGTCAAAAGATTATTCAAAGCCTGGACTGGTATGCCCAGTTTTACAAAGACGGCTACCTACCGATGGATACCGTCAATTGGCTCAATCCCGATAACAATGGCAACTTGCTCAATCGTTCCATTGTGATGACCCCCAACACGTCTTTAACGATTCCGGCGACGGTTCGCAAAGAAGCGGACGTCTACCAAAATCAACTGGGTACTATTGGCTTTCCCGACAAGCCGAGTGGTGAACCCATGCGCCACATTCTTTCCATCAAGCAAGCTGTGATTTTTACCGATGCCGCAAACCAGGATATTGCCAAGGAATTCCTAGCCTACTTTGTCCAGCCAGAAACCATCGGCGACTACCTCAAGGCTGCTGGACTGCGGAATATGCCGATCGCCAAACCACTTTGGGAGGATCCCTATTGGACAAACCCCGAAGACCCACACATTGCCAAAGCGGCAGAGCTTCTTCTATCAGACAACACGCGACCGTTTCCTTCGGTATATCACCCGGCCTACAGCATCGTGACGCAAGAAAATGTATGGGGTCAGGCTTTGAATCGTATGGTCACCGAAGATATCCCAGCAGAGCAGGCTGCCGATGATGCGATCGCCCGGATTACGCAAATTTTTGCCGACTTCGCCGAGGGGGAGGGTTGAGCTCGACCAAGATATGTGCCTACAGTAGCCTTAAGGACTGAGCGCATAAACAACTGAATGTTTTGCGCGTTGATTGTATGCTGGTTTTTATCGCTAGCATAGATGCCTTAGCTAATTACTGTACAGAATCCCTCAGAGCTCTCTGCCTGAATGCACGTTAGATATTGATGCTCTCCAGCTTGGGTCGCAAGAGCCTTAAGCGATCGCAATGAGATTTTGGAATCGCAGTATTACCACCAAAGTCGCCAGTGCCTTTCTTCTGCTGTCGCTGGCGACGACTGGAGTTGTGGGTGGGGTAGCCTTTTACCGAGCCAGAGCAGCCTTAAAGCAGGCAGCCTTTGATCGACTAAGTGTATCTGCCACCCTCAAAGAAGCCGAAATTGCCCGCTGGTTCGAAAAGCAACAGCGCGATTTCTTTCTGATTACCCAATTCCCCGATGTGCAAAGGAATCTCCAAAAGCTCCTAAGTTCACCGTCCCCTCAAGAGACTGAAGCAGCCTACGGCACCTTATCGGCATATCTACAAAATATCATCGAAGTCAAATCTAATTTCCAGGAAATCTTTGTCCTCGATCTACGGAATAAAGTAGTTGTTTCAACCAGTCGAAATAACGAAAATCAGTATATTGTCAACGCTAATGCGACCTATCTATATCTCCAAGAAGTTCAACCAGGCGACACCTTTGATCCCATCTTTTATGTCTCATTGGCAACTGGCAAACCAGCTGTTACGTTAGCAGCTCCGCTGTATGACGATGTGGGCGATCGCCAAGGCGCGGTCCTCGTTCACTTGGATCTGGATGAGATTGATCAGATTGTGCGGGAACGTACTGGTTTAGGCGACAGCGGGGAAAGTTATTTAGTGGGTTCCTTGGTGAATGAATTCACCTTTATTTCACGTGACATCCCAATTGAGCCCGCGTTTTCTGAGGACATTAGCAGTCCGGGTATCGATGCGGCGATGCGGGGTACGAGTGGCTATGGCCTGTATACCAACTATGCGGATGTGCCAGTAATTGGTGTCTATCGTTGGCTGCAGGACCAAGATATTGCCTTGCTGGTTGAAATGCGACAAGAGGAAGCCTTTGCCCCGGCGCGTCAGCTAGCAGGCACTATTATGCTGGTTGTGCTCATTTCAGTAATGGGGCTTGCCGTCGGTATTCGTTGGCTAGCGCGTCAGCTACAGCTTTCACACGAAAAACTAGAGCAATATAGTCACCAGCTTGAACAAAAGGCCCAAGAGGCTGATGCAGCTAATCGAGCGAAGAGCCAGTTCTTAGCCAATATGAGCCACGAATTGCGGACACCGCTAAATGCGATTCTAGGATTTGCGCAGTTGATCGCCCGTGAGCCAGAAGTCCCCCAACCCCAACGGGAGCAAATCCAGATTATTAATCGCAGTGGCGAGCACCTGTTGACGCTCATCAACGATGTGCTGGAAATGTCTAAGATCGAGGCCGATCGCATCAGTCTCAGTGAAAATGACTTTAACCTCCATTGGCTTCTCCAGCTACTTGAGGAAATGTTTCTACTGAAGGCACAGGCAAAAGGACTGACGTTGAAGTTTGAACACGAGGCAAATGTCCCTCGCAACATTCACGCCGATGAAGGAAAACTACGTCAGGTCCTCATCAACCTGATTGGGAATGCCATCAAATTTACCGAAGCGGGTCATGTGGTGGTTCGAACTCAAGTTTTCACCCCAGCATCACAGCCTGCATCACCCTGTCCAACCTTGACCTTTGCCATCGAAGATACCGGATTAGGAATTGCTGCTGAGGAACTCAAAACTCTCTTTGAACCTTTTGTCCAGACAGAAACAGGACGGACCTCCCAGCAAGGCACAGGACTTGGCCTACCCATTAGCCAAAAATTTGTTCAATTGATGGGTGGCCGTATCCGAGTTGCCAGTACCCTGGGCCAGGGCAGTCAGTTTGTCTTCGACATTCCTTTACAGCTTGCCAAGGCTGTTGAAGAAACGGCCCAACCACCCCAAAGAGTGATAGGGCTCACTCCCAATCAGCCCACCTATCGCCTCTTAATTGTTGAAGATCACTGGGAAAATCGTCAGCTCCTCAAGCGGTTGCTGTCGCCTCTCGGGTTCGAGCTACGGGAAGCAGAGAATGGCAGAGAAGCGCTCAGTGTTTTGGCAACCTGGACACCCCACCTGATCTGGATGGACATCCGAATGCCCGTGATGGATGGATATGAGGCAACGCAGCGGATTCGAGCGATGGAGCGAGATCGGAAAACGGGAAACGGGAACAGACGGGGAAGTGGGAGAGTGGAGGAGTGGGAGAGTGGAGGAGTGGGGCAAGGGTGGGAGTCAGAAGCCAGGAGTCAGGAGTCGACAATAGGGAACAGGGAACAGGGAACAGGGAACAGAAAGGAGTCAGGAGTCAAGAGTCAAGAGTTAGGAGCCACCTCTCAAGATTTACCAGCTATTTTCGGAATTCCGAATTCCTCCCACATCATCATCATCGCCCTCACTGCCAGCGCCTTCGAAGAAGCGCGGGCCGATATTCTAGCGGCAGGCTGCGATGACTTTGTCCGTAAGCCGTTTCAAGAGCATGTCCTTTTTGACAAGATGGCTCAGTACTTGGGAATCCAATATGTCTATGCTGAAGATCAGGAGACTGAGGTCAACGCGCTTGGGACAAGGAATAATGGGACTTCTCCTGCAACAAAACTAAGCCCTACCTCGCTGCAATCCATGCCTTCGGACTGGGTTGAGCAATTGTCACAAGCCGCAATTCGGGCCGATGCTGAGGATCTCCGCAACTTGATTCGGCAGATTCCATCGGAACATGCCAATCTTGCCAAGGCTTTGACCATTCTGGTCGAACAGTTTCAGTTTGAAGAACTGATTGAGCTGGTAGACAGTGCTGCGCGTTAACACAAGTTCTGAGCATTTCGCTAGGCTCTATCAGACGTTTTTTTAGGGCAGTAGCCAATGCAGCCAGAATACATCTAGCTTTCTGAAAGCCTTTGTTGAAGAGCGATCCTTTTGTTCTTCTTCTATCTTTGGCGATAACGTGTGACGATGCTACGATTGACCGACGATCGCCCCCATGCCTCAACAAGCCTTTTTTCGTTTCTACGGTAACCTCAACGACTTCTTACCAACTGACTATCGCCAAATTGAATTTTCTCGCACTCTTAAAGATCGAGGCTCGATCAAGGATGCTATTGAAGGCATTGGTATACCGCATCCCGAAGTCAACTTAATTCTGGTGAACAGCGAGTCGGTTAGTTTTGATTATTTGGTCCAGACAGGCGATCGCATCAGCGTCTATCCTCAGTTCGCGCAGCTCGACATCACAACCGTCTCGCAGGTGCAGCCACCGCCTCTGCCGCAAGCTCAATTTGTCCTGGATGTTCATTTGGGCAAGCTCGCTGCCTATTTGCGACTGCTGGGCTTTGATACCCTCTACCGCAACGACTACGATGATGACGAACTCGCTGCGATTTCCAGTCAAGAGCAGCGCATCCTCCTCACCCGCGATCGCGGACTGCTGAAGCGCAGCATCGTCACCTATGGCTACGCCGTGCGGTCGCCCCATCCCGAAGAACAAGTTATGGAAGTGCTGGAGCGATTTGAGCTATGCAGCGCGATCGCCCCTCTCAAACGCTGCACCCGCTGTAACGGCAATCTAGATCTGGTTGAGAAGACCTGCATTCAAGACCAGATTCCCTACTACACACGTCTCACCTATGACGAATTCGCAATGTCAGAGGTGCAGCCAGATCTATTGGAAAGGGGCGCACTACGGGCGCATTCAAGCTTTGATTGAGCGCGTTCGTGTAGTGGCCGATTGAATATGCAGGGTTATAAGTAGCTTTATGGGAAGCCACGGCGCATAAAGGGTAGCAGCAATAGGATCAGTGTAATTAGCGCTAAAAGAGAGATGGAGACAGGCATCAAAAACTCATAGAGGCCAGGAGCGCCATACTCTGAATCGGCAAAAATTCCGGCAATTGCCTGACCGCATAAAACAATGGCAAAAACTTGGGCGGCGATCGCGACGCCCCATCCCCAACGCTGACGCACCCATAACAACACAGCAGCAATCAGCAAGCCCAGTGCTGCTAGGAAGCTAGGGAGTTCATAAAATTGCAACCAATCCACTAGGCTGAACAAACCAGCTACGCCGCTGAGCATTCCAGGTAGGGTGAGGTTGCCGGTGGTTTTAGGTGATGTGGCTTTAGCTGACTCTGATATTGGGTTGAAAGCACCTGCAGCCACCACCTTTGATGACTCTGAATTATCAATGCCTCGACTCACAAAATACTCACGCAATTTTTCGATAAGGCGCCGCATATCACTATGAAAATCGGGATCATGGCGGGCGCGGGCAGCATTACGACGTGCCAGAGTTTGCAAATCCTCTGGTAGGTCAGCGGGTCCTGGCATCACTGCGCCATCGAGTAGTACCGGTAAAACCAAAATATCGCGCTTCAGAGCCGATGCAATTTCAATCCGAACAAAATCATGAGGGTCATCAAGGCGACGCTTTCCCTCAGCGTCTGTAACGTTCAGCCAGGTCTGGCCTATGAGTGGAATCAAGACGTCACACTGAGCCACTGCCTGGTCTAAATATTCAATGAAATCGGCTCCGTAGGGAATATTGTCGACGTCTTTGAAAATACGTTCTGCGCCAAAAGCCTCCACCAGTTTGTCGTAAATACGACCCGCCTCAGCAATACTGTCGCTGCGCCGATAGGAGATAAAGATAGAGCCTGGTTTAGCCATGAGGTGGATAGGAGCATTGATTTCTAAAATAATTACTAATGGCATCTAAATGATTTCGAATAGTGCCGATTACTTCACTATAGACTTTTCG
>JBCBJE010000024.1:0-14068 GCA_038523735.1 Cyanobacteria bacterium J06626_18
CTAGGGACGCTACGCAGCACTAAATTTTTCACGACTAGGCGAATTCAACTTGAATATTCTATTAACTGATGAACATTTACAAGTTTTTTCAGCTGTAGCGCTACAGCTGAACCGTTGGCGTATTTCTTAAGATGAGAAAAGTGTTGAGATGAGAAAAGTGTAAGAAAGGACTTTGATTTTAGAGATTCAGCCGAATTAGGAGATGATTTTGTTTCAGCTTAAGCTGCACATTAGGCAGCTGTTATGCCCTAACGCCAGCATCGATAATGCGTTGGATCAGACAACGAAATAGGCGTTAGCACGACTTTGCCCGTGTCACTGATAAACCAATCTTGAGCTTCGGTAATGGCTCCCGCTTCATTCCAGGATTCCGGCAGGCGCAAATCTTCTAGCACATCCTCGCTGCCTAAGGTCTCAGATGCGAGTGGACCAATACCGCCGCGCCCTGAGACAAAAAACTCGCCGCTTGAGTCGGCCTCGGCACTGAAGGGCTCACAGCCCTGGGCCAGCAATTGGGAAGAGTCGACAAAGTCGGAAGGCAGCGCGATTGAGCCTTGCTCTGGAGGCAGGGCCAAGGTCTCAATTTGAATCGTGCCGTCTATGCCTAGCTGAGAGGTGGCAGTGATATCGCTCAACGGCGTGAGCTGATCGCGACGCTCGATGCCAAAGATACCCTGGGCCGTAATCCCAACATTTCCCCCCTGCCCTGTGAAGGCATTAGCCGTAATGTCGCTATCTTCTTCTGGCACTGCGACTACCGAGCCTGATTGTGCATTGATGGTGATATTGCCACCGTCGCCAGCGCCTTGTGCCAAGCCTGCGGTGGTCGAAATCAAACTACCGTTGCGCAGAAGCAGAACATCCTGGAGTGTCAGGGTAATATCGCCCCCTTGACTACTCGCGGTTTCCGTCACGATGGCTGACTCGTTATCAAGACTTAGAACATCAGCATTCACGGCAATATTGCCAGCGTCGCCAGTTCCATCTGAAAAGGCACTTACCAATCCGCCCCTATCAATGGACGCTGTTTGACTATTGATTGTGATGCTACCGCCCTGACCCGTTGTAGCCGTGTTTGCTAATAGCCGACCCCCATTCAACAAGGCGAAATCGCCTGTGGTGATTTCGATGTTGCCAGCATCTCCCTCCAATAACTCAGGCACCGTCGTAACAAATATCGTGCTGGGGGGCAAAGGATTCCCATCAAAGTCCAAGGGACTTGCGCCGTCAATCGTGACGGTATCCGTGAGGTTAAGAATAACGCTACCCGTGGTGCTATTCACAAGTGGACTGGCCGCAATTTGGGCCCCTTCCCTGAGCGTGAAGCTATCTCCTGTAATACGAATGTCTCCCCCATCGCCTTCAAACGCTACGGCAATGAGCAGCGATCGATTAAGCGTTCCGCCCTGAGTACTTACCCCCTCGATCAAAACATCGCCAGCGTTAATGACCACGTCGCCAGCGTCACCCAAGCCGAATGAGCGCGTCCCTAAAAATGCGCCATTCGTAATATTTAACTGAGGCGTTGTAATGGCGATATTGCCACTGTTTGCTTGCGCCATTGGAAATGCATCGCTTTCTATTCCAGATGCCCTGCTACCGTTTTGACTGACACCATCCAAAACCACTGAATCGGTTGCTGTCACCCTGACATTGCCTGCGTTTGTAGTTCCTTCAGCAATGGAAGAAATACCGCCGCCACCCGTTATGCGAAGCCTGCTGGTGATGATTTCAATATCACCCACAGCCCCAGTGGTACCCGGTTCAGAACTTGTGAGAATAGCCCCGCCATCAAATGCCACAGTATCCTCAGCCTCGATAAGAAGGGTACTACCCGCCCCTGCGCCAAGGATGAATGATTCGATTCTCGAGTTTTCGCCTGAAAACAAGACAGACTCAGCTTGGAAGGTAACGCTCCCCTGTTCCACCGAGGGGGTAGGGGCAAAGCTATCGCTGATGAGAAAACTGTCAACAAATGCGATCGCCCCCTCACTCGCGAACAAAACAGTGCTTCCCGAGAAGCCACTAGCAAAGATGCGCGATCCGTCTGTCAAGGTAATATCGCTACCGGCTAGAAACGTAACATCGCCTGGGTTGCCAAAAACTGAAGTGCTATCACTCGAAATTAGGCTGCTGGTAGCTGCGATCGCTCCCTCACTCTGCAGCAGAATATTGCCTCCGGAGAGGCCATCGGTAAAGATAAAAGCTCCCTCTGTCAGGGAAATATCCCCATTGGCTAGGAGCGTCACATCCCCTGCATTGGCAAACGCGGCTGAGGAATCAATGCCACTGGCCAGCAAAATATTGCCCCGCGCATCCAGAGTGACAGCTCCCCCTGAGCCGGTATCGCTCGTGGTGCTAATGCCACTCCCCAAGAAACCACCCCCTGTTACAGCAATGTCTCCCCCAGCCAGAGTTTGATTGGGCTGATATTGGTTAGTCAACACCACCAAGCCATCAGGGGCGGCCACGAATACGTCTCCGATGGCGATATCGGCACTTGTAGGAGGGATCGTCACGTCAGGGATGTCGAAGAAAAAATCAAAGAAGGGATCGACACCGATGATCGCAGGAATCCCCACGGCGTCTGCACTAACCCCAGCGCGGATATCCAGAGTCGGTTGCGCACGGCCATCAATGTCAACAGGGGTGCCATTCGATAGCTGAATCGTTTCTTGCAGAAAGCCATCGGCAGGCGCTCCGGTTTCAGGTTGGGTGATGATGATGGTCCCGATTGCAACCGAGCCTCCCGCCAGAATATGCAGCGAGCTGCCTTGGTAGGCATCGAACGTAACATCGCCCAACGCCCGAATCACCGGGTCATTGGGGCTGGCAAGATTGCCTAAGGTTCCATCCAGCGCTGTAATCTGGAAACCTTCACCGCTCCAATAGCGAGCGTCGCCTAAAACAGGATTCGCACTCTGCAACTGCATCGCTTCCCCAGAAAACAGCCCACTCCCGGGATGATTTAAGGCAAAAATATCGATCGCTTGATTGCCCTGAATCCGCAGCTGGCCATTGGCGGCAGCTACCACGGGAGCCTCAATGCTGTCACGCACCCGCACGGTGTCAGTCGCGACAAGCTGCAAGTCTCCGCCGGCATAGAGCTGCCCTTGCAGGTCCAGCTGGTCAGCCATTAGTGTCAGGTCTTGGCCAATCGTTAAGCGGCCTCGGTTCGTTAGGGTCGAGCCTGCTACGAAGTCTTGATTGCTGGCGGATTGCCATCCTACGTCAGGGCTAATTGTCAGCAAAGGTGGGGTTTCTGGATTGACGGCGCTGAACTCAGAGCCATCGGTAAAGAACAGGCTGTTGGCAGTGCTGGCTGTGAAGGAACTCCCGATATTTAACTGAGCGTTGGGGCCGAAAATAATGCCATTGGGATTGAGCAAGAATAAGTCGGCAGTGCCATTGGTCTGAATCAAGCCATCAATATCAGAAATGGAGCTGCCTGTGACGCGACTGAAGATGGCTTCAACCGTGTCGAGGTGATTAAAAATGGCTTCACCCCCCGTTGGTACGGAGAATTCCGTAAAGCTATGAAACAGGTGGTTGCCTGCTGCAGTGCCGCCGTTGATGGTGCAAATGATACAGTCGGGTTCAACACTCGAAGGCGTTGGTAGTGTGTTGTCGGGGATGATTTGGGCGATCGCAGGAACCGCAAACACTAAGCTACTGCTCATTGAGGCCGCGATCGTCCCCCAGCCAGACATCCAGCGACTTAGGAACACCTGTTTCATAGACTGAAAAGACTCAATTACCTTGCCTGAATTAAACCACTCCAGCGCTAAGAGTAATCTACATATCCGGCATTGAAATCAAACTGCGCCGGCGTATGTTGGTTGTCCTCAATAAAGCCGATGAGTTCGGGACTGTAAGGCCCTGACAGGCCATTGGTATAGTAGATGGCGGTTCCTGACAGGTTGCCGTAGTAGCTGGCCGGTATCAGGTTGCCTAAAGATTCGCGGATGGCGACGTAGCGCTCGTTGACGAGTCGCGGGTAGGTGCGCGACAGTTCTGCCAGTTGAATCGTATCCACGTTTTGATTGAAGTCGCGGATTAAGGCGAACTGATATCTGCCCGTACTCACATCGACACCGTCGTCATAGTAGCGTTCACCCCGACGACCGAGCTTGAACCGATCGGCCCCCTGGCTGCCATTACCGCCTTCGGTGTCGCCCCACATTTCGTCGATGCCATCGTAGGCATGCTGCCCCCCTCGGCGGGAGGAGCCGGTTAATTCGTCGTCGCCGGTTCCGCCTTCAAGATAGTCATCGTCGTAGCCGCCAATTAAAAAGTCATTGCCAACGCCGCCAAAGAGGTAGTCTTCATCCGTGATGCCGCCGTTGAGATTGCGGGCGCGGGCAAAATCCCCCTTTTCAGGACCGCCAAACAGGCGATCGGACCCGGCTTCGCCAAATAGCCAGTCGTCGCCGAAGCCACCGAACAGGTCGTCATCATCTTCATCAAACTGGAAGTTTTCTCGAATGAATGTGGAATCCATCAGGTTGCCGTCGAGGTCGCCATCGTCGCCAAAGATGACATCGTCCCCAACGTCCCGACCGCCGCCGCTGAAAAACTGGGAAAGAATCCGCTGCCCCATCGTGTCGCCGTGGAGCTTATCGCGCCCGCCCATGCCGTAGATGATGTCGTCACCGGCAAAGCCATAAATGCTGTCAGCAACGCCCTCGTTGTTTGTATCCACAAAGCCTTTAATCAGATCGCGATTGACGCTGCCGCCCTGCGGTGAAGCTGCCAAATACGCTGCTTTTGAACCATAGATTTCGGAAAAATCGACGATCGCATTCTCTGAAAACTGAGATCTAAAGTTGACGAAAAACGCCTCAAAAGTCTCAAGTGTGGTCATAGCCAGTCCTTATTCTTCTGTTTCCATACGCTCAAACCCTGATTCAAGCGATAGGCGCGATCGCGCTACATACCCCGAGATACTTCAGTGAGTGGATCGGGGCTGGCGATCGCGGCTTGCTTCAAGGCGTCTCAGAAAAAGCACTGTGAAATTCTGCACATCGGCCTGACTCTTTACAAAAGTTCGTAGCCCAGGTGGTGGAGGGTGCGATCGCGCTTACGCCAAGATTTGTCAGGAACCATGAAAAAGCCGCATGGATTTGTCAACAAATCCATGCGGCCCGGGCTTCAGGTATAAGTTTCTGGTTTCTAGGCGGCTGGTTGCACCTTCCGCACCGGACGCTTCCGCTCACTCTTACGAACGCCGCCCGCCATCTCGTACTCGTCGCTGTTTTTGCCATACTTCATGGCGACTCCCAACAGGATGCGCTCGGAATAGTCGCGGGTATCTAGTTCAGCCATTTTTATGGCATTGGCCGCTTGGTCAGCTAGGGAAAGCAGCTCATTGTAGGCATTGAGCTTTTGTCTGAGCGTATCCATTGTTCGGTGGTATCCGGCAACCGTAATTCCATTCCCTAAATCCAGATCAGCCTCGATGGACTGGATACTTGCGAGTCTTTTCTCGGCTTGCGTTAATACGCGTGAGGTTTTCTTTTGACGCGGCATGGGTAAATGCCCCCTAGACGGTTTACTCGTCAAACTTAGCCAGCTGGTATGGGGTTCAAAATCGCTGAATTTCCTGAACTGTGTTGTGTGTGTTCTGTAAGGCCATGCGGCTTTATGTGAAAGGGGCGTATTGCCAAGCTGCAGACCTATCAATCGGTCTTGATTAATCAGCTGCTTTTTGGCAATCTTCGAGTCGTTTCAGCCTCACACCACAGCAGGCGAAAATACGGATAGTCTGCTTGCTTTGTTAAGGAAAGATCGCACCCAAACATACAGCTATCCTCAAGGGCGATCGCGGGGTTCACAAGCAGCGATCGCTTGGCGCTAAGCGATCGCCTTTGGTTCGCAAAGAACTGCCTTGGGTTCTCATAGAACGATTGGGCCTTACAAAGGAACTGCTTTCAATTCTAGTAAAACACTCGGGCGTTACTAGGGAACGACCTGCGGTTCGCAAAGAATGATCAAGCAGTGTAGAGGAACCGCAAGCAGTTCCAGCGAGACACTCAAGGGGGGCAAAGGAGCGATCGCGTGTTTTCGTTGAATGCTTATGTGTTCCTTTAGAGAACATAAGCGTTGTTTGCATACGTAACTTAAAACTGCTGCTGAGTTGGGTCTTTGATCGATAGGGACATCAAGGTGATGTGTTGTGACGGGTTGCCGATGCTGATCAGCCTTAGAGAAAAGGCTGCTTATCTCTGGCGCTTCCAAAGGGAGGCGAATATGATGGACCAAATTATGACCTAACAAAAAATGTTTTGGAAAAAGCGCCCCTCTGAATCATCTGAGTCGAAAAAGCCCGAACAGTCACAAAGCTTGAATAACGTCACCCTTACCGGGGGGATGGTGCAGTTAGGCCAAGCTGGAGGCGACCAGCAGCAGAGCCAGCAAGGAGATTTGCAAGCCGAGCAGCAGGGCCTCACCGGAACCGAGGTCGTGGCCCTGCTAGAGCAGTTAGAAAAGGCAGTTAAAGGGGCATCCATTGACCCAGCTCTGCAGGAAGAACTGCTGGACTATCTGCGCCCAGCCAAGCGGGAAGCGGCGAAGGAGACCCCCAGTAAAGAGCTGGTAGGGCAAAACCTGAAACAGGTGAGCGAGACTCTGAAGACCTTGAAGGAAACGACTGAAGCTGGGCAGAGCCTTTGGCAAACAGGGGCAGAGATCTTTAAGACAGTGGCTCCCTGGATCGGGGTGGCCATAGCTTTCTTTGGGCTATGACCGAGTGGCTTGGGCGAAGACACTGGGGGAGCAGGGAGGCAAGCTAGGCAGAAAGCATGACAGCGCAGGACCAGAACCTTCAGGATAGCCAGATTGAACAGAGTCAAGTCCAACTGGCACAGGCCGGACAGAATGCGGTCAGTTTTCAAAATAGTCACGACAATAACGTCACGATTATCAAAGCTCTCTTACAGTTCGGGCGGTCTGCTGCCCCAACGGTGGATTGGGAATGGGCTGAGCGACTTCTGCAAGACAAGCAACTGCCCGAGATTCGGAAACGATTGGCCGATACCTTGGGTCGTGAAAGAGCCTTGATGTCGGTCAGCTTTAAGGAGGAAATGGGCTGGGTGGGCCGATCGCCCCTGGAAGCCATACGGGTGTTGCAGAAAGAGGACAAAGCCGAAGACACCCTTGATCCTCATCAGCTATTAATTGCCACCTTTGGGCGCGACGATATTGCGGGCAAGCTGCTGATTTTGGGAACGCCGGGGTCTGGTAAAACGACAGCCCTGCTCGGTTTGGCTGAACAACTGGTCTGTGGTGCCCTGGCTCAGCCTCAGACGGTCATTCCGGTACTGTTTGAATTATCGACCTGGCGTAGAGATACCCAGAGCATTCACGATTGGCTGATTGAACAACTGTATGAACAGCATGGCGGCAACCGCAAAGCCAAAATGTATGAACAATGGCTGGAGCGGCAGGTGCTGCTACCCCTGATGGATGGACTGGATGAACTGGGCTTGGAAAGGCAGCAAAAATGTACACAAAAGCTGAAGGAATTTGCGCGGCACTACCCGCATCTGGTGGTGTGTTGTCGGGTCAAAGAATTTGATCAGGCAGACATCAAGCTCGATACGCTGCGGGGGGCCATGCGGTTAGAGCCTCTCTCGGATGCGCAAATTCAGACCTTTCTAGAGCAGCAGCAGTCGCCGCTGTGGTCGGTGATTCAGACGAGTCCTCAGTTGCAAAAACTACTCGAATGGGCTAATAAGGACGATCCGGGGCTGCTACGCATTCCGCTGTTTATCACCTTGGCGGCCTGGGCTTATGACCCTAAGCACCCCTTTCAAACCAAAGCCGACCTACTTGACCAGTACATTGATCGGCAGCTGTCGCGGGATGTGAGGGAGACGGATCGCCGGAATGACTTAGAGCAGAAACGTTGGGCCTACCCCACCCCCGACCAAGAACCGGATCGGCGATGCACTCAACGGACGCTGGCCTGGCTCGCGCGTCAGTTACAGCAAACCAATACGGTGGAGTTACTGATTGAGCGCATTCAGCCAAGCTGGTTAGAAACCCAGCAGGCACGCCGACGCTATCGGCTGATTTTAGGGCTGATTTTAGGGCTGATTTTAGGGCTGATTGGAGGGCTGATTGGAGGGCTGATTGGCGGGCTGGCTGATATTCAACCGGTTGAATCTTTCAAAATTTCGATGTCGCACGAAGTGCGACGCGAAATTTTAAGCAGTTTGAAGGGTTGGCTGATTTTCGGGCTGATTTTCGGGCTGATTTTCGGGCTGATTTTCGGGCTGATTTTCGGGCTGATTGGCGGGCTGATTTTCGGGCTGATTTTCGGGCTGATTGGCGGGCTGCAGCAAGACTTGCAAGTGCGATCGCGCCCTAATCAGGGCATCTGGAATTCACTCCAGAGTCTTCTGTGGACAACCGTTCTCAGTTATCCCCTCGGTATTATTTTTGCCTTTGGCATCACAGAACTCCCTGTGATTGTCGCCCAAGGTATCACCGAGGGGGAGAACGGTTGGGTCATCTTGAGATCGCTGGGGCAGGCATTCCCTCAATTTTTAGGGCCGGGTATTTTTGCTGCACTCCTGTTTGGTTTTTTGGCTGGGGGAGGGATAGACTGCGTTCAACATGTTTGCCTGCGGTGGGTGCTGTGGCAGAGCGGTGTGGCTCCCTGGAATCTGAAACAGTTCCTCAACTACTGTGTGGAGCGTCGCCTGCTGCAGCGGGTGGGGGGCACCTATCGCTTTATCCACCGTGAGCTGCTGGATCACTTCGCTGAGCGCCCCCTGCAGTAGGCGTGATTGACTGATCGGATGAAGACACTCGGGTTCTTAAGGCTCCCTGCCCTCAACTTTTAGATGAGTGGGCTCGATCGCCTCACTGGCGACACCACCGGAGCGATCGCCGACTTCCAAGCCTATATCGACTGGAGCGGCAGCACCCCCTCTCAACGTGCAACTTGTCGACTTCGCTTCTTCAAGTCATTCAGCCCGTTTCTGCTCATGAGCAAGCCCTGCTGCTCGCTAAGCTTCTGGGCGAAGTCCCCTATCCATCTACATCTGCGATGATGCATCTAGCCGAACAAGGCGGCAGCTTTGATTTTTGGCACGAAGCGCCAAACCTTTACACGATTCAAGATGGAGAACCTGTCACAGGGTCGTAAAGGTCAAATGATTAAGCAGCGGTACAAATAGTCGTGGGTTCTGGCAAGGAATCGCCTACTGCTTCGTAGGCAATAACAAGCGATTCGAGTGCTTCAATACCGTTGCTGACAGCCTCTTTGTAGGTTTCGCCATGAGTGCGCCATTGTTGCCCTGGAAAATCCGGAAACCCCACCAGAAAGCAATCATCCTCGTCCGACCATTGAATAACCATCGGGTACTTAAGCTTATCGGTCATTTTGAGC
Organism: Cyanobacteria bacterium J06626_18; assembly: GCA_038523735.1. Classification (GTDB taxonomy): domain Bacteria; phylum Cyanobacteriota; class Cyanobacteriia; order Phormidesmidales; family Phormidesmidaceae; genus SIO1E4. The sequence goes on from JBCBJE010000024.1 coordinate 9,398, forward strand.
GTCCTCCACTTGTTGAATGGCTCCTAGAATTTCCTTTTCCTGATAGCGTTTGGCATCGGCTCCGTCTTTTCCAGAAACCGTGATTTTGCCCGCATAAAGAGGATGTATCCAGTTAGTATGACTTCCTTTACCTGGCACTTCTTGAAATCCAGCCCTTCGTAATTGTTGTTTGAGTTCACGAATTTTCTTTGGCATGAATCCAACTTGTTCTGCATTAGCCGGAACTTCAAGGGAGATGTAATCAATCGATAGGGTTCATTTAATGCGGTTTACAAATAGTGCTCAAACTCGTGCCGCACCACGCTCGACCCGGCTTTCCAAGCACGCTCCACATACTCCGGCAAAACCGTTTTCACATCCACAGTGGGAAAGGTTGGACTGGTTGCGCTGTCTTCATCGGGTTGCAATAGGGCAGTCCACTTCAGTGGACTTGAGCAAGGGAACCAGAGAATTCGCTTCTCGGGCGGAGGTGTGGGTTCAACCAAGACGTGTGTGTACACCGTTAGCGATCGCAATCATCCATGAGTGCCTCTGCGACCAAAAAGCGATCGCAGCTAAGGATCCAGAGGTACAACGGAACCTGAAAATGGGGTGGGGAGCAAATCTTCGGCTTGGATGGCCTGTAAAAGTGTCTCCCAGCGATCCTGTAGCCTCTCGTCCTGGGGCGATGCTTGTAGCTGGTTGGCAACATTGGCGATCGCGTCGTACCAAATTTCAGGGGATGCCGCTTGAATTTGCTGCGATCGCTCCGGCGTTAAAGCCACTCTCTGCACCGCGCCCCGCAGCGTGAAATCGGGCTGTGCGTTTTCTTCTTCACTGCAGTACAGCTGAAAATACCAGCGGTAGATCTGGTCTTCTACCAGGGCATGGGCGGGTACTTCCGGCAGCGTGATGCTAACGACCCCCGGTGATTCCGGTAGCAGGAACCGGGTTTGATACTGTCGGACTTCTTCCCCAGGCCACAGCAGCAGCGAAAACTCCCCATATTGCACTGTCTCAGCACCTGCCGGGATGTGGAACAGGAAGGTTGGGTAAGGCGATGTCGTTAACACGGGATTTTCAACGGGAATGAGAGCCCGTAGCCCCTCATTCAGATCGGGGCAGGCATCATCGTCCGGGTCGAGCCCGCCGCCGGGTCGCGTGTCATTCACTGGTGGAGCAGGCGGGGGCGGGGGCGGGCTCTGGCTATTTGCTTGAGTGGGCTTTGCTTGAGTGGACTCGGTTGAAGAGGATTGGGCGTAAACGGGGCTGAGGAGCCAGGGCTGGAATACAACTAAGCTAAGGACCGCGGTCGGCACGATCGCACTAATTAACGTCCGAAGAGTCATCCTGAATTTCTGAGGAGCAATAGTATCAACAGGGAACTTCCAAAGATCCTTTCACCCAAATTCTTGTTGATTATACGACAACGCATTGGGCACTCCGGGTTAGAACCGTTTGTCTAACCCATATCCGCCTTAGCCACCGGAGGATGAATGAGCTTTGCGAGTCCCTACCCAAACTACACAGCTGCCCGCCAATAATACGGATAGCAGCGTGGGAATCAGGGGGAGCCAGAGTCCCTGGGTCAAGGCAATGAGTGATCCATAGAACAATCCCCCACTGATTCCCGCAAAGGCTAACAGCCACCCCAGTAGCCAGCCCAGCCGACGCGATTTCAGGTTACGCATTCGCAACCAACTACTCATCGCTCCCCCTAGCACTGTCCAGCCTAAAATCCAGCCGACGTCTCCTATTGGGAAGCCGTGCCATTGGGGTAAGACTTTCATCAAAGGCCGCTGATCCATCGCTACGCTTAGCAGTTGACTCGCCATATGAGCATGGACCCAAACACCGGCCATTTCGCCATAGGGTGTCTTCACGGTATCGCGGGCAACCGGGGCGGTATACCCCAGTAATACCAAGCGATCGCGGACGCTATTGGCAGTGACTTCGCCGGTCAATACCTGTTGCAACGTCACCTTTTGGCCCGGAGGCGCCGCGCGATAATTCAGCATCAGTTGGGTGCTGAGGCCATTCAAGTTTTGATAGCCGCCGAATCGCTTTGTCAGAGGCTGCAGGATAGCGTTCCCGAATTGCCATTGCCCCGCTTCTGTGACGGTTAGCGGCGCTACCCCCGCTTGGTTGAGAAACCGATAAGCCAGCTGAAAACTAAGACTGTAGGGTGTTGAACAAGCGGGCTGGGTAGTCGCCAAAGCAGGATCGTAGGACAGCAGATGCCGGCGCACCGAGCCGTTTTCCCGAAGTCTTGCGGGGGCAACTTCGCGCCCTGTGAGGGTGCTTAGAAAGGGCCTGTCGAGTGCCAAGTTGCTGAAGCCGACCTGACGGATGAGCTGCTCCTCTGAGAATTCAGGGGGCGGTTCGTAGTCTTGGTCCACCTGGTCAAAGGCACAGACCGTGAACAGGTTAGCGTGCTGCTGAAATTGTGCCATGAGCGCCTGACGACCTTCGCCGCGGGGGCGATAGCGGTGCATGTCGAGCCCGATCGCAGTGGGCTCCAACGCTTGTAGCGTCTCAATTGCCTGGGCCAGAACGGCATCGGTTAAGGGATAGCCCCCCCACTCATTCAGGTCGGCCTGATCAACTTCCACGACGAGAATGCGGGAGTCAATCGTTTCGGCAGGGCGCGATCGCAGCAGGTGGTCGTAGGCGGCGAGTTCTAACGGCTGCAGGAGTCCCAACAGGCGCACGATGATCACCGCGATCGCCACCAATAGGCTCATCCACACCACCCGCAATTGGGGAACTCTCGGGTAGCGGGTGGCCGGTGCCAGGGGCAGATGCGGTGCCGCACCCGCTAGTGCTGGCATCGGTGTCGGTTTTCCCTGCAGTGTGAACCAATCGGGGGGTGTCATCAGCGGATGCTGGCAAATCACCGGTAGCCAGCTGGCACAGGGGAACTGATATTCCAGCCCTTGTAAGCGCTCACGAGCTTGACGAGCCGCCAGATACAGGGACTTACCTGCCGCAAAGGGCTCTAAAAAGTACGTCAAGAATGCTGCCGCCACCTGGTCAGCCACGGGCTCGCGCATCACAATCATTTGAGGAATACTGAGGCGTTCCAGTGCCTGGGCTAGCCCTAATCCATCGCAAGAGTTGAAGATCGCCAGCTGTAAGCCCTGGTCAGTCGCCCGCTGCAGGCCATACTGCAGTTCTGCGAGCGACAAGCTGTCAGTCTGATTAATAAAAATGCGCCCCTGCCCCCGATGCGTTTCGCTGTGTCCGGCGAAGAACAAAATATCCCAAGGGGACTCCCAAAGTTGGTCGGTAAGCTGCTGACGATTGGGTTCCACTAGAAAAGATACGTGGGCCTGGGGAAGTTGCCGAAGCACCTGGCGATCGACCTCAACGTTGATGCCATGGCTGTGCCCCAAGATGGCCAAGATTCTCACGGGATGGGGAATTTGCTGGCGTGATTTAGGGGGTGCCCAGTCGTATTCCAACGTGCCGAAAGCAACTTCAGCCAGGGGATAGCGCTCAAAAAAGTCCCATTCGTGCCAGGGCAGTTTCTGAAGATTCACGTTGGCTGTTCGGATCAGAAACTGAATCGGCTCATGGCGGCTAAGTTCTTCTCGCAGGCGACGATCCAGCGATTGAAATGAATCCGCATTTAGCCAAGTCCGGAAGCGATCGCGCAGCAGTTGAGCTGACTGCTGGCAATCCATCAGCCGCTGATTAATCGAACCTTTGTGAATAATCTTTTGGCCTTTGATGCGCTGGGGAATCCCCAAGGGCCGATAGAGTGTTTGCCAGTGACGGTACAAATGAGCCGCCAATGCTGGATTGGGTGGCAATTCTCCCTTCACCTGCAGCATTTGCAGGTCGCCTACAGCCCGGATTTCGAGGGTGGCTCGAAATCCACCCACGTCAAAGTCTCCTTCCAACTCTAGGATGACCCACTTACCCATTCGTGCAGTCCTCAGCAGCCTTACATCCCATTACTGGGTGGGCCCTGTTTTAAGCGCCTATAGTTCAAATAGCTCTGTCAAGATTACTTGATTCAAACTGACCTGCACAGTGAAGCACTCGCCAGGCTCACCGCTGAACTGAAACTCCAGGCCCTGACTTTGGCGTCCCTCAGCTTGTAGAACGGGGATATGGTCTTCATCCATGACGCTTAGCTGTAGAGAGGGCGGCAAGTAAACCTCTCGACCAGTGGGATACAGCTCCACCGTGATGTTGAAGGCCATACTGCTCGGAGCTGGCGCAATGCCGATAATCAGCAAAACCTTTTCTTCGGAGCGATCGCCCAGCGATAGAAATTTACCCTGTTTGGCCCCTCCGGTAGGGGGCTCAACGAGATCGATCTGGCTAGCGGCAGTTCTAAAACTCAGAGCGGGCTCAGGAGATTGCCAGTCCGCAATCAATTGCTCCAAGCTTGTCCAGCCGGCTTCGACCACGTTCGTTAACCAGGGGCGCAACGTCACGCGTGACAGCGATCGGGCCATGGGCGTGGTATCGGGTTGTCGGGCTATGGGCTGGGGCAACCGGCTTAAAAAAACGGGAAACTCCCCCAGCGGCTGTAGTTGCTCAAGCGTTACCGATGCTTCTGTGAGTTGAGGCAGAAAGCCGAGTAGAGTGGCTTCTGTAAGGGCTGCATTGAACTGCACAAATACGTAGCCAATGCGTTCGGTCAAGACTTCGGCAGGAACCTTCCAGGTTGACTCCCCC
>JBCBJE010000025.1:0-14027 GCA_038523735.1 Cyanobacteria bacterium J06626_18
TAGTGTTGTTCCGGATGGTGAAAAGCCTAAACTGCTAGCGTTTTAGGGTGTTTGGGTGGGTTATCTTGCTCGACTCAAGAACTGTCATACCCTGTCGGTAGGGTTGGTATCCGGAAGATCTTACGGAACGGTGCCGTTATGGCCCGTATTTTTTTGTGGGCTTCTGATTTTGGTCGGGAGCCAGAAGTCAGAAGTTAGGAGTGATCGCTTTGATAACTCGTAGGATGGGCAAAGCGAAGTGTACCCATCGTGACCCAGAGCTTTGATTATCGCAATTCGTTGATATGCCTCTTGTGCCCGTAGCCCCCAGCCGCATCTGTGAAGGATTTGATAGCCCGTGAGTAACTACTTGGCGTTTGCAACCGTAACTGCTACCCTGCAGCGGACGCTTCAGGCTGCGGTGCAGAACGATGTTGAGGGGGCGCGGATTACGACTGTGAGCCCAAGTGAGATTGGGAATGGAACGCCTGATACAGGAGTCAATATATTTCTCTACCAGGTGATTACAAATCCAGCTTTACACAATATGGATGCCACGCCTTTGCGGGCCAAGGGAAATCCTGTAAAGCGACAATCAGCAATGGATTTGTACTATATGTTTAGCTTCTATGGCAACAATAATGAACTGGCTCCCCAGCGGTTGTTGGGGAGCGTTGTGCAAGCCTTGAACGACCAGCGCGTAATTTCGGAAAGGATGCTGGAGGATGCCTGTTCAGACTCGACCTATTCTTTCCTCCGAGGATCTGATTTATTTGACCAGGTGCAGCAAATTACGCTGATTCCTCTGAATTTGAACTTGGAAGATCTTTCCAAAACGTGGTCGGTCTTTTTTCAAACGCCCTATGTGTTGTCCATTGCCTACAAAGCACTGGTGGTCTTGATTGAGGGGAAAGAATCGAAAGATAGAGGATTGCCGATTCGTGATCGCCGCTTGGGTGGAGTCGCTACTTTCCCCGCTCAACCCTATATTGAAAAAATTGAATCGCAGGCGGGTCCCCTGCAGCCCATTGTGGCGGATAGCACCCTACTGATTAAAGGCAAACAGCTGAAAGGAGAGCATTACACCCAAGTCCGTATCGGTGGCGCGAACATCACGCCGACGGATATCAACGATACCCAAATTAAGCTGCCGCTAGCCACACTCCCCGAACATGCCCTTAGAGCTGGCGCACAAGGATTACAGGTGATTCACCCAACGACCTTAGATTATTCAGAAGCTCCCCAACAGTCCCCCATCGGTACGGAGTCCAACGTGCAGTCCTTTGTGCTGCGTCCAAGAGTGGTCAGCGTGTCCGTTGCTGCGGTCGAAGAGACAGACGATGAACGGCGCAATGCCAGTGTGACGGTTGCGACCAATGTGATGTTGGGAGCGATGCAGCGAGTTGTGTTAGTTCTCAATGAGTTTTCTGTCAGTAGCCCGACTGCCTACATGTTCGATATTCCTAAGCGGGCAGCGGATGCCAGACAGATGACCATTCCGGTGCAGGAAGTCGAGCCAGGGGAGTATTTAGTAAGGCTCATGGTTGAGGGGGCCGAAAGTCAATTGGAGGTGGATACCGATCGCGAAAGTCCTACCTACGACTGGTACGTTGGTCCAAAAATCAACATTGCCTAGTGATGGATGCTTGGAGAAAACTGTCATGAGTGATGAGTTTGTCAGACAGCAGCTCGATCAGGAAATTGCCAGCCTCAGCCTGAATCAATTGAATGACTTGGGCAATCAGGCGATCGCGCTGAGCCTAATCGCGGGCCATGGCCACCACCGCGGCCAGTACGAAATTTTGCGTCAGGGTGAGGTGTTGCTGATGACACCTCAAGAAGCCGTCATCTACTTACAGTCCTTAATTGATGCTGCCGAAGGTAGCTGACGATGGCCGTGGCTGAATCCTTAAAAGAGCAATGGTATGGCGAAAATCATCGCTACCTGATGGGGTTGATTGCGCAGGTCCAGGGGTTGCTGGAGCAGCGACTTGAGTCCTCTGTTGAGGATGCACAACCGCCACCGATCCAAGCGTCGCCGTTCCCTGAAAGTTTGCCGCCGCCCGCGCTTGCGAGGGTGTGCGATCGCTTCCAGCTCTCGCTATTTGAGCGGAATGTCCTCTTGCTCTGTGCAGCGGCGGCGCTGAGTCGGAATGTGGGTCGCCTCTGCGCGGCCCTGCATGGGCATGAACAACAGACCTATCCGAGTTTCGGCATTGCTCTGATGCTCTTTCCCAAGGGCTATTGGGAAGCACTCACGCCCACGGCTCCCCTACGTCGCTGGCGGTTGGTAGAGCTGATGCCGGGTTCCGAACTCACCCACAGCCCCCTACGGATTGACGAACGGATTCTACATGAACTGATGGGCGTCGCGACTTTGGATGAACGCTTGCAGGGGACAGTGCAGCCGCTGGTGGATAAGGGTTCTATTTCACTGCCGCCCTCTTATCAGCACCTAGCCGATCAAATTGTGCGGTTGGGGGGATGGGAGACAGGGCGTAGCTCTCCGGTAGTGCAGCTCTGTGGCTTCGATCTTGTGACGAAACGGGCGATCGCGATCGCCGCTGCGGCTCAGGCTGGTCTATCGCTCCACGTCATCACGGCGGATGCCCTACCGACAGAACTCAGTCAGGTGATTCTCTGGCAGAGCATCTGTGAGCGCGAATCTCAACTGCAGCAAAGTGGACTGCTGTTGGAATGTGATGCTTTACCCAGCTCAGTCAGCGGCGAAGGCTACTGGGCGACCTTGAATAGTGTGATTGCGCGCCTGATTGAAACCTGCGATCGCCCCCTATTAGTCACTAGCCGTGAGCCTCGCCCCCAGCGCCAGCGGCCTCTGATCACGTTTGAAGTTGGAGCGCCTGCACCGGACGAACAGCGACAGCTCTGGCAAGCACATCTCGGCGATCGCGCTCCATATCTCAATGGTCATATCGAACGTCTGGTAACTTACTTCAACTTAGGCCCCCCGGCGATTCAAAGAGCGTGTTTAACGCTGCAGAGTGAGTTATTGACAAGCACTAGTGAGTCAGACACGCTGCCCCAAAAACTATGGCAAGCCTGCTTAGCTCAGGCCCGTCCCCGTTTGGGCGAACTGGCCCAACCGATTCCGACTGCGGCAGCATGGGGTGATCTGATCCTGCCGGAGAAAGAGGTTCAGGTTCTCAAAACGTTGGTAGCCCAGGTCCGTCAGCGCGCAACCGTTTACGAACAATGGGGTTTCTCCCAAAAAGGCAAGCGTGGTTTGGGCATCAGTGCCTTGTTTGCCGGGGCGAGTGGAACAGGTAAAACCCTAGCGGCGGAGGTGATCGCCCACGAACTCAGTCTAGATCTTTATCGCATTGACCTCAGTGCCACGATTAGTAAGTACATCGGTGAAACAGAGAAAAATCTACGGCAGATCTTTGATGCGGCTGAAACCGGGGGTGCGGTGTTGCTGTTTGATGAAGCCGATGCGCTGTTTGGCAAGCGCTCGGAAGTGACGGATGCCCGCGATCGCTATGCCAACATGGAGGTTGCCTACCTGCTCCAGCGCATCGAGGCCTATCGAGGACTGGCAATTTTGACAACCAACCTCAAGGACTCGCTTGACCAAGCGTTTCTGCGCCGTATTCGCTTCATCGTCAGCTTCCCGTTCCCCGACGCCACCCAGCGCGAACAGATTTGGCAGCTTAGCTTCCCCCCCCAAACGCCGACAGAAGGACTGAACTACAAGAAGCTTGCTAAGCTCAACGTAGCTGGTGGCAACATCCGCAATATTGCTCTAAATGCTGCATTTCTGGCAGCGGAGGCTGGCACGAAAGTAAACATGCAGCACTTGCTGCAGGCGTCCCAAAGTGAGTACATCAAGCTGGAACGTCCTCTCACTGATCGGGAAGTCAAAGGTTGGGTAGCAACTAATTCTTGAAGCCAAATCGAGAATCTCGAATCGGCCTAACCTAGGACCTCAGACCCAGGGAGTTTAAGGCTTTTGCCTCATGTCTTGGCTGCCGATTTTCGCTTATTTTGAAAGGGTATCTGCCTCTAGCCGGTGCTTCACTTCGCTGTCAGGGTGCTTTTGCGGCTGGGCAAGGCTGTGAAGGGGGTGCAGCACCTCTGCTCAACCTTGTCTGCATCACTCAGGTTGGAGGCTTTTCTGCAAGCCCATGACGAGAATTGAACTCGTGACCTCACCCTTACCAAGGGTGTGCTCTACCGCTGAGCTACATGGGCATTGTGGTGGGCAGCTGGATTCGAACCAGCGTAGGCATAGCCAGCGGATTTACAGTCCGCCCCCATTAACCACTCGGGCATCGACCCGCCATCCACGGTCATTAATCCTAACACACAAAAGAACGCAACCAGAGTGGATTTCGCAGAAACATTGAGATTGTGCGATCGCGCCACTGTAAGGGTTTGAGTGCATGTCAATAAGCCCTACGTTGAGCGCAGATAAAGAAAAACGGATTGTAGAAGTCCAATTACAAAGCCCAGAGCCCCTCCCAAGTTGACAATCGCCTGCAGTTCGTTGCGCACAATCACTTGAATCGCAGTCTCCAAATCCCGAGGGTTTGTGGCATTCACACGGTCGATGATCACTTGGTCGATATCCAGAATGGGAATGACCTGGGCTACTAATGACTCCAAATCCTTTTCTAGATAGCGCTCTAGGATGAGAGCCAGTTCTTCACTCACGGGCTCTAACGAAGCATTAATTGCCCGCGAGTTTTGCAGACGGCTCAGCAGTTGGGTCGCCAGCATCTGCCAGTTGATAGTTGTGCTAAGTCCTTTAAGGAGATCGGGTCCCAGTGTCTGAATATACCCTTGCACCGTTTCTCGCACTGTGGTGCGAAATTCGCGCACGGTTGCAACCGGTAAATTCTGTAGCGTCAACTGCTGCAGAATTTCTTGCAGACGAGCATTAACATTCAGTGCCTCGATCAATTCAGCAATGCGATCGTTACTCACCTGTCGTTCATCGATACAGAACGATCGCAGCCTTACTAAGGCATTGCGTACTCCAAAGAGATTTGCAACTACCCAATAGGTTCCACTCGTCTTAGAGCGAAAAATTTCGTCTACCACCTGAATGTTGCGATCCGTCAGAAAGTCAATCAGAAAACGTCGCAATGCGTCCGGCGGTAGGACTGAAATCAGCAGCCAATTAGCGAGCTGTTGGGCTTGTTGCGGCTGCAGCTGAAAGTCCAGCAGCACCTGATCAAACACTTGGTCAAACTGAGCTTGTAAGAAATCTTCGCGGCGAGCCCAAACCCTCAAGAGACGCGGCAGCGAGTTGCCTAATAAATCCTGCAAAACTTTGCCAACGATCTCGGCGGTGCGAGCCTGGTTCCGTGACTGGACTTCATTCAGCGCCAGCTTCAGTAGCCATTGAATCGCTTTTTGGGTGCGTTCTGTCTGCAGCAGACGCCGAGCCAGATTCTGCAGCTCTTCGGGTGTCAGCAGCGACCCCATGATGGTGTCCGCAATGCGCTGTGCTAGTCGCCCCTGGTTGCTAGGAATCAGGCCCGGCGTGAGCGGTAAGCGCCGTTGAAACAGATAGTAAGGCCGATAGGGGCGAAACAACATTTTGATCGCCAGGTCGTTCGTAAAATACCCGATGACACCCCCAACGACCGGCGGAGCTAACAATAACCAAATGCTTTCAGACCAGACCATGCCAATAGCGAACGGCGATCGCACACATACCCAGAAAATTGGCTAATGGGTGCCGAGATATCATAACAAACCCATAACAAACCCAGGACAGAGATCTGTATATTTTGATCAAGGACACCTCGCTGGTTGAGGGGCAATGGGGAATGGGCAATGGGGAAGGGATGTACTTGATTTGCTTGCACAGCGCTGTGGGATTTCCCCATCATGATCGTCTGAACCTGACCCTATCTCCCCCTCTCCCTCTCCTACCGCTCCAACACCAACACTCCCATCAGCCCCCCCGCAATTGGGTAATGCACTGCCGTTGAAAATCCAGCCTCTAGTCCTAACTGAATTTGCTTCGCTCCAGTCGGAAAGCGGTCTAGGCTAGGGCTGATGTAGGCGTACTCCTCAGTGAGGTCATACCGTTCGGCTGTGGGAACCACTACGTTTGCCAGATACCACTGCTGAAACTGGCGCATCCAAGCTGACTGAGGGCGATGGAAATCCAAAATGGCTACCCGAGCCTGGGGTTTCAAAACGCGGTAGAGTTCTCGCAACCCTCGAGGAATGTCTGTCAGGTTCCGTAAGCCGTACCCCATCGTTGCTGCATCAAAGGTTTCTGCTTCAAACGGCAAACCCAGGGCATCGCCTTCAATCCAGTGAATCGGAGCGCTATGCCACTGCTGAGCAGCCCTTTGACGAGCAATCGCCAATTGAGCAGCTGCAAAGTCAAGACCATAGACCTGTCCCGTTATGCCTGCCTGCTTAGCCAGCAGGAGGGCGATGTCCCCACTGCCGCAGCAGACATCCAGGCAAGTCTGCCCCATCGCTGCACCACTCCACTGCACAGCCATTTGCTTCCAAACATGATGCAGTCCCCAGCTTAGCTGCTGGTTGAAATCATCGTAGACGGGCGCGATGCGATCAAACAAATCGCGAATCGTACTAGCCGAAGGTGAGTGCTTATCCTCCAGAGCCGTCGTCATTTCTCAATTTCCGTTAAATGGCCTGCGAGTAGCTTAGACCATCTCTGACCAGCGATCGCTAGCCAGCACGTAACCGTCTTCAAAGTCTTCTACAGGCAAGCAAGCGTGAGCCCAGTTTGCTTAGCGGCTAGCAGCACCAGGTCTTGCGTTGTGCTTGAGAATTCCTGAGCATCGGCCCACTGAAGCGCTACGATCGCAATTGCTTCATCCCGAAAAATTACAGGGACGACGCAGTAAGCACTGATACCGGCAGCGTTATTAGCTGCGCTTGCCTCAGCCTCTGGGTTGCTGGCAGTATTTTTGCAAATTTGAACTTTCTGCTCCGCGATCGCCGTTTTCACCAGCGGATCTTCTTTGAGAAGATCCGTATTCGTTTCGCCTGCTGTTGCCATTTGGGCGCCAAGACTACCCTTGCTGACTAGCTGCACCATGCATCCCTGGCACCTAACCGCAGTCTGAATAATTTGGGCCAGGATTGGCAATGCCGATTCAACATCATCAATTGTCTGGGCTACCTCCGCCATCTTAGTGACCAGCATCTGCTGGCTTTGGGAAAGATCAATCGCTTCGCCTCGCTGCTTCAGCAGTTCGTAGGTTTTTGCAGCTTGATCAACCACATGCTTCAGCTGATCAGGATCCCACGGCTTCGTGATATAGCGATAGACCTGTCCAGCGTTGATAGCATCGACCAAATCCTCTACATCCGTAAACCCTGTTAGGATGATGCGCACGGTGTCTGGAAATTCGGGGACCGTTTTGCTGAGGAACTCAGTGCCCTTCATTTCCGGCATGCGCTGGTCAGAAATAATGACAGCCACTTCACCATGCTGCGCTAAAACATCCAGTGCCTGCTGCCCGCTTTCTGCCCTCAGAACATTAAAGTCACGTCGAAAGGTACGGTACAGCAAATCAAGGTTGTCTGGTTCATCATCGACGACCAGCATACGCGCTTTATTTGCCTTCCGAGAACGAGAAGCGGCAACCATTGATGGACTCCTGGGAAAATGACCGTTGCAAATCTTATGAGTTGGTTGAGGGTAACTCAAATACTCGTCGTTGCGAAGTGAGTGGGGCACTCTTCTCCAACGGTATCCAGAGTACCCACAAACTTCAATAACGTGACGGCCCGATCATCAGAAACGCTCTAGCGGTGCTGTTTTATCCCTCTTGGGACTTGGAAAATCGTTGCAGGAAGTTGTGATTGCGCTTGCGATAGCTCTCAGGAACCGGCAAATCTAAAGAGTTGTGGAAATCTTCTTGAACCTTATGCGTCAAGCAGCGAGACATCTGGCGGACAATCTTATTCAAGAGATGATCGCCGCTATTCTGAATGAGACGCTTGGGAAGGGCATGGATAAAACGAGGAAAATGAACCCAAACCTTGAGGTCTAATTCCCAGTCCACTTGAGTCAAGGCAGGACTGTTTATTCCGTCACAGTATTCGTTGAGTTCAAGGGAAGCTTTGAAATCAACTTCATACCCCGGAGGCTCATAGTCCGGAACCGGAATTGTTTCGATCCGGTAAATGCCCTGCTCTTGGGGCAACAGGTTAAGGCCAACCTTAGGCTCGATGTCGTAGCCCAACGCTCCAAAGTGACCCACTGTCAGTGCATAACCATTCTCTCCCAGGGGCTCGGCACTCATTGGGTGAGCACATCGCAGAAACCAGGCTCGGTGATCATCTAGGTAGCGAGCGACGGTTTGGCGATCCGCACCCATTTCCATACAGCCGGCATAATCGCCGTGAAAAAGAAACGGTGAATTTTCAGAAACATCGGTATTGTCCGGAGCAGCTTGCTTCTCGGTCGTTTCCACCAAATTGGAAGCGGTTCCAAAAACCTGCTCGGAGAGTTCACCAGTTTGGCAGTTAGTGAATGGTGTTTGCATGAATGCGCCAGAGCCCTTCAAGGTTTTTGTTCAAATGCCAAATGGCACCTATCGACTGCTACAAATCTCTATGATCAATTCTAATCGGAAGCCGCCTTGGCGCACATGCTATCCACATATGGCAAGTTGACTTGAGATCCCTATCTAACAAATCAGACTAGCCTAGAGTATATTGTTGCACCAGTAGAAAATACACGGATTAAACGCACTTTACGGAAAATAAGTGATGCATCTTTTCCGTAAACTCAGTCGGGTACGAGCACAATAGTTTCAGAACTGTCTCCGTAATTGAATCTATCGATACAGTTCACATGCAAAATGCCCATCTTTTGTCAAATTGAAATAAAGACTTTTGATTTGCTTATTGGATCTTTAGGAGGGTTTTATGAAAGCACTGGTTGCAGGTGCGACAGGGGAAACAGGTCGTCGCATCGTTCGAGTGTTGGTGGCTAAGGGGATGCCAGTCAAAGCACTGGTGCGGGATCATGAGAAGGCTGAACGAATCTTACCGAAGCCGGTCGAGATTGTTACAGGCGATGTGCTGAATCGCGCCAGCATTGAGTCGGCGATCGCTGACTGCACCGTTCTGGTCTGTGCCACAGGGGCAACTCCCAACTTCAACATGATGGGTCCCTATCAAGTTGATTACGAAGGCACCAAAAATCTGGTTGATGTTGCCAAGACCCACAACATTGATCAGCTTGTACTGGTGTCGTCGCTTTGCGTGTCGCACTTCTTTCATCCGCTCAACCTTTTCTGGTTGGTGCTTTGGTGGAAGAAGCAGGCTGAAGAGTATCTGATGAAAAGCGGTTTGACCTACACGATTGTGCGTCCCGGTGGTCTTAAGAACGATGATACGGATGATCGGCCATTAATTATGGCTCCTGCTGATACCCTGTTTGAGGGCAACATTCCGCGTCTAAAGGTTGCCGAAACCTGTGTTGAGGCATTAAGTGCTCCAGCAGCACACAATAAGGTGGTCGAAATCGTGGCTCAGGAAAACGCGACACCAAAACCCTACCCGGAATTATTTGCCGGCGTTGCATGATCCCCGTAGTAGAGACGCGAAATTTCGCGTCTCTACTAGAAAAACCAGCCGTAGCTGTGCAGTCCCTTACCCAAAATGTTGACGCCTAGGTAGCAAATCCAGACCACCAAAAACCCAGACGCCGCTAGGATTGCGGGGCGTCGACCCTGCCAGCCTTTCGTAATCCGAGCATGAAGATACGCTGCAAATACAAGCCACGTAATTAGCGCCCAAGTTTCTTTGGGATCCCAGCTCCAGTATGATCCCCACGCTTCGTTGGCCCAAACAGCGCCCGAAATAATGCCAATCGTCAGTAGGGGAAACCCCAATCCGATGATGCGATAGCTGATGTTATCCAGGGTGTCTGCCAAAGTTAGTCGCTGAGGCGTGAGCTTATCGGCAGCTGTGACAACCGCTGCTGGCACAGTGACCTTGGCCAAGACCGCTGTGCTACTACCGGAAGGACTTGCAGCTACAGAAGACACTTCAGAGGCCAGCGATGCGCTTGCAGGTTGCACATCCGAACCATGACGACGCAGCTTGGTATCACGAAAACCGCCTGTGCCAACTGAACTACCCCGCAACTCAACCGCCTGGCCGCGAGTAACCACGAGGAAGGCGATCGCCATCAACGCCCCTACCATGAGTGCCGCATAGCTAATCAGCATGACGCTAACATGCATCATTAGCCAGTTTGACTTGAGGGCGGGCACTAGCGGTTCTGACACCTGCATGGTTGCAGGCAGTGACAAAGCCGCAAACGCTACGATCCCCATAGCAACCGGCGCTGTTGCCGCACCGACCAAGGGACTCTGGCTCATGCGTTCGGCGATGAGGTGAACAGCCGTGATGCCCCAAGCGACAAAAAATAAAGACTCGTAGAGATTGCTCAGAGGAAAGTAACCCCCTTCAATCCAGCGAGCGACCAGAAGGGCTGCGATCGTGAGGTTGGCTGTTGCCATTCCCAAGGTTCCTACTGTAGGCAGGATAGACAGTCGTGGAAAGGCAATCCCAGCCCAGTAAACCAGGAGCGTGATGAAGAGGATGGCAAAGGCTGAGTTGTCTAGCCAACCCTGAAGCGTTACAAGATTCATGCCGTCAATTCGCTAATGAAGGATGTATGACCTCTATCCTATCGAGCTAGAAGGTCTTTGACCAAAAATGAAGCGCCCACAGACAAAGACTGCAGGCGCGGATTGACGGGATGATTGTGTTTGAAGGGGGCTAGCCAAACTAACTCTTGCTAGTCCGCGAGTAATCGTCTTGGAAGCGGACGATGTCGTCTTCGCCCAGATATTCGCCGTTCTGAACTTCAATCAAAATCAGCGGAATCACACCAGAGTTCTCTAAACGGTGGGAGGTGCAAGGGGGCACATAGGTTGACTTATTAGTCGTCAACAGCAGTTCTTGATCGCCGCAGGTGACCTTCGCCGTACCGGAGACAACAATCCAGTGCTCACTGCGATGGTGGTGCATCTGTAGGCTCAGTCGATGGCCGGGCTTAACTTCGATACGCTTGATTTTGTAGCCCTTGCCTTCTTCCAATACAGTGAAGGAACCCCAAGGACGTAGTTCGGTCTCAGCAACATTTTTGGCATCAGCGGGCACAGATAAACTGCTTGCAGTTTCAGCCAACTCTTTTAGCTTGGGCACGATGACACAGCCTCCAGTTTTGATGATTGTAACGACTTGTAAATGAGGTAGACCAATAGCCAACTACGAGAGTTCCCAATTTTGTTAACTGGGCAACCAGAAGGTTCAGTCTGTGCAGCCATTCACAACGAGTCGAAGGAATAGCCGAGCGCAACCTTCTTTGTCAGGCTAGCCCGCGTCGAAAATGATGCCTTCCTCCGCTCTAAGAAATATACAAAAACTTTAAAGTGATTCAATATGAGCTGCAGCAGCTTTTGCGTCATTCTAGGTAGGTCAGCACATGTCTCAGAAACGAGCTACTTCACATGCCCGAAGAGAATTCAGTCGCGACCGCGATCGCTGCAGCGATGCCTGCGCGAAGCTTTAAGATTTCCCCGTTGATCCGGGTAACGCTAATGTTGCTTTACATTGCGCTCACACTGCCGCTACCGGCTCTGGCTAACGTCACACAAGCGCCTGTGCCGAGCTGGTTGTTGACAGGGGGAATTTTGATTGGCGGAATTGTGCTGTATGGCGGCTTGAGCGAGCAAGTCGCAGTGGATGATCGGGGCATTCAGGTCCGCTATCCAGGCTGGATTGCCTGGTTGTTACGGCGCCAATGGCAGCTCTCATGGCAAGCGATAACAGCGCTCAAACCACGGACAACAGGTCAAGGAGGGCTGGTTTACTACTTCACCAGTTGTGAGGCTCAGCAAGCCTATCTGCTGCCAATGCGGATTGCCGGGTTTGCTGAACTGTTGCGCTACGTCGAAGCCCACACCACCATCGATACTCGCGATGTGAAACCCTTAGCACAGCCGTGGATGTACCTGATTTTGTTGGGTTTTAGCCTGTTACTGCTGCTTGTTGATGCTTGGACGCTGTGGACAGCTGCTCACTTTACAGGGATGGGCTAATCTGTGGGATCCCTTTTAGCATTGGATCGGGTTAGCTTAGCTGCAACTCTGGGCCATAGTCTCATCTTGGACTCCATTTCGCTGGCGATCGCACCCGGCGAATTTGTCGCGCTGTTGGGGCCTTCTGGTGCTGGCAAGACCTCACTGCTGAAGCTCCTGAATCGGCTCAAAAGTCCTGACTCTGGAGCCATCCAATTTCAGGGCAGTCCGATTGAGGCGCTGTCGGCGATCGAACTGCGGCGACAGGTTGTCTTAGTTGGACAAGATTGCCGACTCCTGGGCATGTCTGTCCGCGAGACCTTGCAGTACCCACTACAACTACAGGCCGTTACCGAGGCCACCCGTCGCGATCGCGTCCTATCTTGGCTAGAGCAGCTCCATCTACCGAAGGAGTGGCTGGATCGCACTGAACTGGAGCTGTCAGGTGGGCAACAACAGCAGGTGGGGATCGCCCGTGCGCTGATCATGGAACCCACAATTTTGTTGCTGGACGAACCGACCTCAGCTCAGGACATAGGAGCCGCTACCCGAATGTTGTCTGTGATTCAAACGCAGGTTAAGGAGCGCGGCCTCACTGTCATTATGAGCAATCATCAGCTGGAGCTGGCAGAACAATTTTGCGATCGCGTCCTCTACCTAGATCGAGGTCGTTTAATTAAAGACCAGCCCGCTTCCGAGGTTGATTGGCAAGCATTGCGTCAGTCTATTTTGGAGGCAGATGCGAGGGAGCAGGAGGAGTGGGGGGAGTGAAGGCCAGTGCTTTTTCGACGGCTGCTTCGGCGTGGATGGTGGTGGTGTCGAATAGGGGAATTGGGGTGTGTTGTTGTTGGACGAGTATGGCGATTTCGGTGCAGCCTTCGATGATGCCTTCAGCACCGTCTGCCTGCATCTGATCCATGATGCTCAAATACTGTTGTCTTGAGGATTCTTTGACGATGCCCCGACAGAGTTCGTCATAGATGATGCGGTGTACAGTCTGGCGGTCTTCAGCTGAGGGGACAACTACAGTGAGGCCGTGGCGATCGCGCAGGCGACCTTTGTAAAAATCCTGCTCCATGGTGAAATTCGTGCCCAGCAGTCCCACCGTTTTCAAGCCGTTTTGTCGAATTTTTTCAGCGGTGGCGTCGGCTAAGTGCAGGATCGGAATCTGAATTCCCTGCTCAATTTGGGGTGCGACTTTGTGCATAGTGTTTGTGCAAATCAGCAAAAAATCGGCACCTGCCGCCTCGATTTGCTGAGCCGCTGTTGTCAACACTTTACCGGCTTGCTCCCAGTCTCCTTTATGTTGCAGTTCTTCAATTGCTTGGAAATCTACGCTGACCAAGACAATTTGAGCCGAGTGTAATCCCCCCAGTTTCTGTTTGATACCTTCGTTGATGTAGCGATAATACAGTTCGGTACTTTCCCAGCTCATGCCGCCCAGAAGACCAATCGTTTTCATGTCAAACCTCTGTGAAATGCTTCTTGCTATCGTTCTCTAATGTAGTGACTTTTGATTAGCCCATTGTTGTAGATATCCGTCTTTTTATGCTTAAATCTAAGACTTTGCTCAAGTCTGCCAAACAATGGAAACCCATTGCCTAGCAAAATCGGGACTCTGGTGATGATCATTTCATCAATCAGGTCTTCTTCTAAAAAGCTTTGAATTGTCCTACCCCCGTCAATATACAAATTGTGATGCCCTTGCTGATGCAATTCCCTGATGAGATGTTTGAGCGCTATCTCTTGAACGAGCTTGACTTCATCAGTAATATGCTCTGGGATTTCATTTAGATTTCTGCTAAGGACAAAAACTGGTTTTGGATAAGGCCAATCGCCAAAGGTTAGAACCTGCTCAAACGTGTTGCGGCCCATGACGATCGCATCAATACCGCTCATGAATTCAGCATAACCATAGTCACTCTGTTCAGTATTGGGAATTGCATCAAGCCAATCGATGCCGCCATCACTTGTGGCAATAAA
>JBCBJE010000026.1:0-13846 GCA_038523735.1 Cyanobacteria bacterium J06626_18
AGGGGCTATCAAAGGCTCCTGTCTTTTTGGTGTTGAGCGATCGCAAAATCTTACATGACACCATTTTTCGATGCAGCGCTAAATCTTTTCTTTCCCCAGTGGCAAGGTTCAGGGAGCTTGGAATTGTATGAGGGAGCAAAGCAGCTTCATGAAGCCTTGTGTAGAAAAATTGCACTGACTCAAATTCCGGTAGCTTCAACCTATTCACTGACGACGCATCAAAACATTCTGGGCTATGACCAAATCTTGTTACAACTCACCCATGCCTGTCGTATCATCCAGGCTCATAACCCAGAGCAAATTCTGACGATTGGTGGTGACTGCGGGGTTGAAATTGCTCCCGTTTCCTTCCTCAATCAGAAACATTCGAAGGATTTAGCCGTTATTTGGCTAGATGCCCATGGTGATTTGAATACGCCAACAACCTCTCCCAGTGCTCATTTTCATGGTATGCCATTGCGTGCTTTGCTTGGGGAAGGTGATCCAGGTATCACTGACCGAGCGTTTTCGATGATCTATCCAGAACAGGTGTTCCTGGTTGGTGCGCGCGATTTTGATGCCTCTGAGAGTGTTTTCATTCAACAAAAACAACTTAATCTATTTCTATCTGAAGCTATCAATGACGAAGCGTATAATCAGCTCTTCGCATGCCTTCACAAAGGTGGCTTTAGCAAGCTTTATATTCATCTCGATTTGGATGTGCTTGAACCCAACGAATTTCCTCATGTCCTTTGTCCTACACAAGATGGAATCCGGTTAGAGAAGCTTGTCAAGCTACTGGCGGCTTTAAAGATGCGATTTACCGTCGTTGGCTTAAGTTTCTTAGAATTCTTGCCTGCTATGCCTGAGAAATTAGCCATTTTAGATGTAATCAGGCTCGTGAACGTGTTCTATCCTGGCGTTACAGCCCGCCTTTAGAAACAATACAGGTGATCAAACGATGCGACGAATTGATGTACTCGGCATTGGATTGGGAGTTTTTCTAGTAGGGGGAGGGCTCTACGTCGGCTTCCGAATTGCGGGGTTTGATGGCCTGTCAGCCGGGATATGGAGTCAAGTTTTATTTGTTGGTGGCGTGCTGGGATGGGTGGCAACTTACTTGACCCGGGTCGTCACGCAAAAAATGACCTACAACCAACAGCTTCAAGACTACGAAGACGCTGTATTACAAAAGCGCTTAGAGGAAATGACTCCAGAAGAGTTGGCGAAACTGCAAGCGGAGGTGGACGCGGAGAAAGCGGCAGAGGAGGCGGAGGAGTAATGGGGTGGATGGGTAGAAGAGTGAATGGGTAGAAGAGTGAATGGGTAGAAGAGTGAATGGGTAAAGGGTAGAGGGTAGAGGGTATTGAGAGGGGGAGATAGGGAGAGGGTAGAGGGTATGAGAGGGGGAGATAGGGAGAGGGTAGAGGGTGAAAGGGCAGAAAAACCTTAAACCCTGAATCCTGAACCATCAACGGTTGACCCAGAACGCAGAACGAAGAGCGAAGAACCCCTCAACCCAGAACGCAGAACGAGGAATTACCAACCCTCAACCCAGAACGAAAGACGAAGAACCCAGAAAACCATAGACGATCGCTCCATCTTGCCCTAGATTGCTGTAATGGCTGTTGTGAATGGGCTGATTTTAAGGGGATGAAGGATATGACGTCGGTGTCTGAGCAGTTTCAATTGCTTCGCGATCGCCAGAACTGTGCGCTAATCCCCTTTGTGACGGCGGGAGACCCCGATTTGGCAACTACAGCTGAGGCGTTGCGCCGTCTGGATCGATGTGGTGCCGACTTGATTGAATTGGGGGTACCGTATTCTGACCCTTTGGCTGATGGACCGGTGATTCAGGCGGCAGCGACGCGGGCTCTACAGCGGGGGACAACCTTAGAGGACGTCTTGAGTCTGGTAACAACAGTTGCGCCAGATTTGAGCGCACCGATTATTCTCTTTACTTACTACAATCCGATTTTGAATCGGGGCGTTGAGACGTTTTTTCAAGATATTGCAGCAGCAGGGGTGCGAGGTCTAGTGGTGCCTGACTTGCCATTAGAGGAAGTTGGCAGTCTGATGAAAACGGCCCAGAAGCACGGTGTAGAGGTCACGTTGCTGGTTGCTCCCACGAGCCCGAAAGACCGTATTCAGGCGATCGCCGAACAGTCTCAGGGCTTTATTTATCTAGTCAGCGTCACGGGGGTGACGGGGATCCGGACTGAGATTCAAAGTCGGGTTCAGGACTTGCTAACGGAACTCAAAGCAATCACTGGCAAACCGATTGCAGTTGGCTTTGGTGTTTCGCAACCGGAACAAGCGGCCCAACTACAATCGTGGGGAGCCGATGGCGTGGTGGTAGGGAGTGCTTTTGTGAAACGCCTGGCCGAGCAAGTTCCAGAGAAGGGCTTGAGCGCGATCGAAGCATTTTGTACCCAACTTAATCAAGCTGTAAAAACATCTACACAATAAACTTTGTCATATATATTTTTTCAACTATAATTATGTCCTCCGTAGGAAAGCAACGTTGAAATATATATTTGGTTTAGACACCATCAAGGGATAGACTACCCACTCGAAGGATCGCTAGATTTCTGCGGAGGTAATAGCGATTTCGCCTTCAAGCATCTACATGGGTTTTAAGCGAGTTTCGGGATTTTTGTTGACGGTCAGTCTAGGATTCTGACCCTGATTATAGATCGAAAAAATCGGTCTTTGATTGATCTAACCACTTAAGTCGAGGATAAAATTTACACATTGATCCAGTATATATACTGGTTTTTTGGCGTGAATTGTGCTTATATAGGTTGCATTGACCGGTGGATTGGTGTCGAATGATACTGGCTCACCGTGGATTCATCAGGGTTTGCAAGAAGAATAGGACCAACCCCTCTGAGAAGTAGATGTGCTTTTCGGTGATGGGTGGTGTGAGGTGCGTGTGAGTTTCACCGAAAAGGATGCTGCTACTGACTTGGATAGCGTCTGGGCTATCTTTTATCTGCCAATGCCTTGGCCTACTGAGGTGTTTCTTTAAGTCCAAATTTGTCTTGTTGGCTGCCAGTGCTTTCCTGGTAGTTCAGATAATTGTTTGGGGAGAGAATTCTGCTTCACTGGTTAGCTTGAGTCCTGTTTATGCTCAGAGCATTCCTAATCAGGCGGGAGCAACCTTTGTTGACCCTCAAGGAAATCTGGAGTCAACAGTTTCTAATGAAACTGTTGTTGAAGCACCCGGCATCTCTGATTTGACGCTTACCAAGGCCGCCGATCGCGGCGCTGCTGAGCCCGGTGATGTGGTTGTGTATCGACTTTTGGTTACCAACCCTTCGAGCGATCGCACGGCCTCTCCTATTACTGTGTCAGACGAGTTGCCCTTAGGGTTGCAGCTCCTGGAAGATTCCATCAGTACCGACCCGTTTGAAGTGACTGAATTTGCGGTCGACGGTCGTAGCTTTACGCTGGAATTTGGTACGGCTGCTCTGGGGCCAGGAGAGAGTCTGTCCGTCGTGTATGCGGCCCTTGTCACGCCCGATGCGATTCGGGGATCAGGGCGGAATGTGGCACAAGCTTCAGCTCCGGGAGCTACCAGTACAGCAACGGCTCAATTGGCGATTCGGCCTGGAATTTTGGCAGACTGTGGCACCCTGGTGGGGCGCGTTTTTGTCGACAAGAACTTTGACGGTGAGCAGCAGCCAGGTGAGCCAGGTGTGCCGAACGCCGTTGTGTTCCTAGACGATGGCAACCGCATCTTGACCGATCCAGATGGCTTGTTCTCAGTCGCATACGTGTTGGCAGGGAATCGAGTTGGCACGCTGGATTTATCAAGCTTGCCAGGCTATAGCCTGGCTCCCAATCTTTATCGCTTATCAGACAATAGCCAGTCACGACTCGTGCGCCTGGAGCCAGGAGGGTTGGCCCGGATGAATTTCGGTGTCACACCTACATTTGGAGAGGAGCGGTCATGAAGATACTCATTGCCACAGTTGGCTGGATGATGATTTGGGCGATCGCCGCTGACGCTCTGAAGCTCACGACGGCGCGTGCTGATGATGCCTTGCGATTGCTGAGGCAAGAACCTTCGAAGGATGCGCGACTTGCCAAACCTGATGCTACAAGCATCGCTAATCCTTTCTTTTTAGGGAATGCTTTGCCGCTCGAAGGGGTGGAAGCGCTGGTAGCAGAAGGCTTGTACTTAGCTGGGGATTTAGGTCCATTACAGGGCGCGGCAGATTCGCCATACACCATTGAGCTAGAACCGTCAGAAGATATTCACTTTCAGACTGATGAGCTGCGCGTTGTGCCGACGAATGATGGCCATGGTGTGGTGATCTTCCCGCGATCGCGTCCAGCGGCGGCGACGGTTTTCCAGGGTGAAGATGAGGCTGAAGTGTTCTCTCCCTTCCTGGCTATTCCAGGAGCTGCAGATGCCGGGATAGAGGCCGTTCCATCCCCGCAACTGCCTGCGAATGAAGAGCGTTCTTTGCTGCCGGAGTCTCCCGAGGTGCCGCTGCGAACGGGGGATGACTTAACCGCCGCGTTTATCATGCAGCTAGTGCCGGTTACCAGTCCGGTTATTCCAGCCAACCAGCGCTCTACCGTTCGGTTTGAAGGGCAAGTTACCGATGCTCAGGGGAATCCCCTGCCGCGGGATGTCGTGGTTACGCTAACGGCTGGTGCAGGGGAATTTCAGGGAGCCGACTTTGACAGCGATCGCGCTGGGTTCCAGGTATTGGCTCGTCAGGGGCAGTTTCAGGCAGTGCTACGGTCTGATCTGGAAGCCCAGCAGGTGCGGATTCGCGCTGCGGCTTCGGGCTATGACGTCCAAGACGTTGAACCGGCAATTACGCTGGCCCCTTTACCGGAGATTGAAACGTTTACGCAGGTTGAGTTCGTTACCAATTTGCGCCCCTCTTTGGTGTCTGGAGTCGTCGATTTTCGCTTGGGACCGGGGGGCACCAACCTTTGGGGTAGCTTCGAGGATTTTCTTGATCCGGGTGACATTGGGGAAACCGATTTCGATCTCGGCGCCGCTTTGTTTGCGACGGGAACGTTGGGTGAATGGCAGTTCACGGGAGCTGTGAATACCCGGCGTCCGCTGAACGAAACCTGTAACGGCAATCGTTTGTTTCGGGACGATCAGCTTTGTGAAAACACGTATCCTGTCTACGGCGATAGCTCCCAGGTAGACTACCTGACGCCCTCTACCGACAGCTTTTACGTTCGGTTCCAGCGGGATTCAGACGTTCTCGGTGGTGAGCCTGACTATGCCATGTGGGGCGACTACACAACGACGGAATTTGCGCGATCGTCCCAAGAGTTCACGGCGATTAATCGTCAACTGCACGGTTTTAAGGGCAACTATACCTTTGGGAATTTGCAGGTTACGGCGATGTTTGCCAACAACTTGCGACCCTTCCAGCGCGACACCCTTGCACCCGATGGCACGAGTGGCTTTTACTTCCTCTCGCGGCGGACGATTCTGCCCGGTAGTGAGGATATTTTCATTGAGACTGAGGAAATCAATCGCCCTGGTACGGTTCTGGAGCGGCGGCGCTTAGATCGGGTCAGCGATTACGAGATTGACTACGATCGCGGCACGATTCTGTTTCGCGAGCCGGTCTACCGCACCGAAGTGGATCCCTTGGGCAAGACCCTGGTCCGGCGGATTGTCGCAACCTATCAGGTTGATGAGGCAGATGGTGACGGGCAACTGTATGCTGGCCGCTTACAGTACAACTTCGTTGAGGGTGAACCCGACGACGGCGGCTGGTTGGGAGCCACCCTGCTGCTGGAAGACCAAGGCGACCAAGACTTCGACCTGTATGGCTTTGACCTGAGGTTGCCGCTGGGTGAAACGGGCTTGCTAGAAGGGGAGTTTG
This sequence comes from Cyanobacteria bacterium J06626_18, assembly GCA_038523735.1. Lineage (GTDB taxonomy): Bacteria > Cyanobacteriota > Cyanobacteriia > Phormidesmidales > Phormidesmidaceae > SIO1E4. The sequence goes on from JBCBJE010000026.1 coordinate 5,853, forward strand.
CCCGTTCCTCGTTTGATCGCTTTGGCGAATCGGCTGACGGGAATGCCTATCGCGTGGAGGCACGGGGTCCGTTATTTACCCCGACGGTGCAGGGCCTTGCTTATCTCCGCAGTGCCGAAAGTGGTTTCTCCAACACCGCAACGACCAGTTTCCGCCCTGGCCAAACTCGTTGGGGTGCAGCCGTCAGCGCAGCGTTGGGCGATACCACCCGTATCAATGCTCGGTTTGATCAGGAAATCAACCGGGGACGTGCACCTGAAGTCACCACCGATGCGTTTGATCTGCTCAGTCCAGGGCAGTTTGAGACGCTAGGTGAATTTGTCGATAACACCCTGACCACCTACCAAGCAGGCATCTGGCAGCAGATCGGTGACGTGGATTTGGGGCTGGACTGGATTCATCGCGATCGCACTGACCGTATCGATGAAACGACAACTAACTCCAATCAGCTGGTGCCACGGCTGGCAATTCCGATTACGCCGACCCTCAGCTTCCGGGCCCAGAGTGAGCTGAACTTTGGTTCGGAAGACGATCCGCTCTATCCGGATCGCCACACGTTGGCGTTTGACTGGGCGCTGCAACCGGGTGTCACTATGCGACTCTCCCAGCAGTTTGTGACGGGAGGTAATCAGCCACGCAATATTACCAGTCTCGATACGTTGTTTGACTATGCTTTGGGGGATAACACATCTCTGCGAAGCCGCTATTCGCTCATCGGCGGCTACGGGGGGCTGATTGGTCAAGCCGCGTTGGGCCTGAATCATCGGATTGAGCTAGCTCCTGGTTTACGGGCCACGCTGGGCGTGGAACATGTGATTAGCGATGGTTTTGAAGAAGAGACGGGAGCGGGCGAAACGTTTGAGCAGCCCTTTGCCGTAGGTGCTGGAGGAAGCGCTCTGGCGCTGTTGGGGGGAACTTCCTACTCCGTTGGTCTGGAATACACCAATAATCCTGACTTCCAGGCCAGTGCTCGTCTGGAGCATCGCGATTCTTCGCGAGGCTCCAATACGGTGTTCACGGCAGCGGCAGCCGGTAAAATCAGTCCGTCCCTCACGGCGCTCTTCCGCTATCAGCAGGCGAATTTTGCCAATCAAACGATTACGGGCAGACTCGGCAACTCGATTGACCTGAAGCTGGGCATGGCATACCGAAATCCGGCCAGCGATCAATTCAATGCTTTGCTGAGCTACGAGTACCGTCGCAATCCGTCCACGACTCCGGACTCACTCTTGATCGACAGCGGTATCGGGTCTAGAGATCACACGTTTGCGCTAGAGGCGATTTACGCGCCCAACTGGCAGTGGGAGTTCTACGGCAAATACGCGTTCCGGATTACAGACTCTGACTTGGCGGATGATTTTGACTTTTCGAACTCTATTCATCTCGCTCAGCTGCGTGCCGCTTATCGATTTGCCTACCGCTGGGATATCCTCGGCGAAGTCCGCTACATCACACAGCCAGAAGCAGACTACAACGAAATCGGCACTTCTGTGGAGTTGGGCTATTACCTGACGCCAGACCTGCGTTTAGGCGTGGGCTACAGCTTTGGTGCTGCTGACAACGACGGCTTCGGTGGCGGCGGTTATCGCTCGGCTAGCGGTCCTTATCTGGGCATCCAGTTCAAGGTGAATGAGCTGCTGAACGACTTTGGCCTGCAGGACGTGGCTTCCCCGCAACAGGAGGAATCCTTGACCGATCCGGCGACGACGCCTCCGGTAGAGGATCCGCTCGATATCCGGGAATCATCGCCCGATACTTCGGAGACAGAAGGCACTCGGGAAGCAGAGGAAGCCGGGGGGGGAGAAGACACGGTTTCCTCTGCTGAACCGGAAGCCATCCATCGCGGCAGTGATCTGGAATGGCCGCTGAGCACATCATCAACTGAGTCGGGGAGCATCCTATGAAGACCTTATGGACGTGTGTGGCCCTGACCACAGGGCTGGGATTGGGGACGGCTGCGATCGCTCAACAGCCTTCTAACCCGACTTCCCTGGATGCCTTTGATATCACGGTTGACAGCGCTCAAGACGGTCCGATTACGGCGGACGAGGCTCTGACACTGCGGGAGGCGATCGCGATCGCCAATGGGACGCTTGCCCTGGATGCGCTCTCTGCAACTGAACAGGCTCAAGTGACTCCCACCAGCAGCAACAGCCAAATTAGCTTTAACCTGCCGACTGCCGATACCGTTATTGACCTCGTCGCGATGCTGCCACCGCTGACAGCGCCCGGTTTGGTTATCGATGGTACGACGCAGCCGGGATACGGTGAAGCGGTGCTCGACAAACCTTTGCTTGATCCGTCTCCAGTGCCTATTGTCAGCCTTACGCCTGCCTCCGGTGCCGAAGTCTTTCGGGGTCTCACCGTTGTCGGCGATAACGTCACCATTCGGGGACTGAGCCTTTATGGATTTTGGGCATCCGCACGATCTACTCTGACTACCCCCCCTGCCGACATTTTCATTACCAACGTGCCTCCTCCCGCTGATGCCAGTGCTGACGCGCCTCCGGTGGAAGTGTTTGATCTAGCAGATCCGGCGGCGGCCACAAAGCAAACGATCATCGAGCAAAACTGGTTGGGCTTCAAGCCAGACGGCACAATTCCTGAGCAGCGTTCGGCGTTCGGTGTTTATGTCTTCAACGGCACGGATGTCCAGGTATCAAACAACTGGATTCAGCATCATGAGGGCAGCGGCGTCATTACGGGCTTTCGCGCGACGGGGCTGCAGCTTATCGGTAATGTCATCATTGGTAACGGTGTGGCAGGCATGCCGGACGGTGTGCGCCTAGAAGGGTATCTAGACGGAACCACCGTTACCAATAATCTGATATGCGCCAACGACGGCAGTGGTATCTATCTCTTTAAGCCGGAGGGGGCAACGCTTATTCGGAACAACAATATTCGCTTCAACGGTCGTCGATTTGAACGGGCGGCGATCTTCGTGATGGGGCGAGGTCATCAAGTTCTCGATAACGATATTGGCTATCAACCAGGGCCAGGAGTGGCCATAACCTCCTATCCTCTGAGCGATCGCAACCTGATTCGTGCTAACCGCTTTACGCAACTAGATGGTCTCAGCATCGATTTGGGATCGCAGTACAACGTCGGTATTCAGGACTTTCAACAAGCTGATGGTCCGAATCCGCCCCGCGACTCCCATCATCGCCGGACAGACACAGCTAACGCTGCGATTAATTCCCCCGAGTTTGATCAATATGCCTTTGAGCGAACCGGAGGCGCACCCCTGCTCGTGGGCAAAGCGGATCCGGGCAGTGAGGTGGATTTGTATCGCGTGGCCGAAAATGCCGGTGTTTACAGTCCTCTGCATGAACCGCTGATGACAACGACGGCGGATGACAACGGCGACTTCGCGTTTGCCTGGGAAGAAGAGACGGGGGACTGGGTGAGTGCGATCGCCTCTGATCCCCTTTATGGCACTTCGGAACCTTCGCCTGTAGTGAGTGTGGCCAGTGCTGATGGTACGGTGCCTCAACGGACCGATGTTCCCTATGAGGCCACCTGTTTCCCCGCGCCGCCGCCACCTGTAGTGCAGCTACCACCGCCCATACCGCCGCCACCTCCTGAACCGATTCGGCTGCGGATTCCGCGCAACATTCACTTCGCCCTTGATCGCTCCAATATCAGCTCTGAAAGTGCCAACATTCTGGATCAAATTGCGGAAGCGCTGAAAACGTACCCTTCTTTGATTGTGGAGTTAAGGGGCCATACCGACCCCCGCGCCAGTGACGCCTACAACCAGGCGTTGAGTGAACGGCGCGCGCTGGCTGCACGTGATTACCTGATTCGCCAGGGCATTGCCCCTGAGCGTTTACGGATTCTGCCTCTAGGCGAAACTCAACGCATCGCTGATGGCAATACGCGTTTGGACTTTGCTCGCGATCGTCGTGTGGAATTCGTATTCGAAGACACCCTGGGGCTCGAAATTATCTTCGAGAACTTGGAAACTGACCTGCAGCTTGAGTAGCAAACTCCCTTCTGATAACCGCTACTCGTCCGTCTGACTGTCTCGCTGCTTTCCTGTCCTGCCTGCCAACCTGAGTGATGCCTGCTACCCATGATGAAGGTGCTGATGCCATGAAAACCCGTTCTGCCAAGCACAAACTACGGCACCGCCTAGCCACGACCCTCGGCTGTTCTGGATTAGCCCTGGCCACGACCTACCTAGCTCCTGCCCCTACCCTAGCCTCGGGGCTGATATGGAATGCCAACCCTGATGTTAACGATTGGACTGCTGGCACGTTTCCCACCCTAAACCCCGAGATTAATTTCTTCACGGTTGAGCAGGTTTTCCCAGCCGATCCTAATCAAACATTTAACGGCGTTCGTATCCGTATTCGGGTTACCCCTCTCGAGAGTGAAAACGCTACTACAAATGGCCCCGGGCTTCTTTCTTCAACCAACGATCCTGAGGGAGAGGATCGCTTTAACAACCTCACAGATGATGGTGGAGCCACTGGTGGAGCCGATCCACAATCTTCCCTAAGCATAGGTTTGGCAGGCTCTGATGCTGTTGATACCGACCTAACGATCCGAATTGACGTTATCTATGAGGATTTGAACGGCAATCCTATTCCTGTAGAGAACTCTGAATTTGCGATCGTTGACGTTGATTCTGACGATAGTTCACTCCCTAACCTTTGGCAGGACGAGGTGACTGTTTTCGGCTACAGCGATGCTAATCAGGTCTTACCCGGCAACCTTCCGGCAACCTTCATCGCGCCGAATATATCAGAGATACCTTCAGTCAATATCACGGATGATTTAGACCCTCCAGGTGCTAATCCGACTTATACCATTAGCGGTAACGTCGTCAGCGGTATTGAGGATGCTGATGTTCTCAACACTGCGCCTGGTGGCAACGTTTTTATGGTCTTTGATCAATCCATTACCCAGGCCAGGTTCGACTACGGCTATGGTAGCGATGGGCAGGGATCTCTAGGTCCCTTTGCCCACGGGATTGGCCTCTATAACGTATTCTTTAGCCCTGTCTTGATTGGTACCACCAAGACGGTTGCCAACACCGTAGAAGAGGCTGACGGGACCTTTACCGTTACTTATCAAGTTGTCGTCGAGAACGCTGGCGAGGTTGAGTTACAAAACGTGCAGGCCATTGAAGATCTAACAGGCACGTTTGCAGCGGCTCAAGACTTCTCAGTTATAGGCATTCGTTTAGTTGAGACGACCGGAACGAGTAGTCCGGCGCCCAATATTAACCCTAACTTTAATGGCACGAACGATACCAATTTGCTGGATGGTACCGGCAGTCTGTCAGCTCGTGAGGTGGACAACGACGACAACTCAATCACGACTCCAGGGGGAACGGTCACAGTTGAATTTGATGTCAATATTACGCCGGGTGACGGACCCAACGGGTTTGGTCCGTTTGAGAATCAGGTTGAGGCTCGAGGAACGAGTCCTGAAGGGACCGAAGTGCGGGATCTCTCTACCGATGGAACGAATGCTGATGCCAACAACAATGGCACGCCCACAGATGATGACACGCCGACAGTGGCTGATGTGGGTTCCCCTGAAATTGGCCTAGCTAAGGCGATTTCTCCCGCAACGCCCGTGGCAGGACAGCCCGGATTCTTCGACTTCGACATTACTTACACTGTGACCAATACCGGCGCAACGCCGCTGAGCGATGTCCAAATTACCGATGATTTACAGGAAGTCTTAGTTGATAACCCAGCTGTCAATGGAGCTGATGACTTCAGTGTTCAAGATGTGGTGGTCAATAGCTTTAGCGGTGACCCAGCTACGGCGCCAACGGCCAACACTGCCTATGATGGCGATGCCGATCAGAACCTGTTTACGGATGATCCAAACACGTTTGCGGTCGGCGATACGGCCACAATTGCCCTATCAGTCAGGGTTGATCTCAGTAGCGATGGACTCCTAGAGGCACAGAATTCGGCCACAGCCACGGGCACAGACCCCGACGGCGACCCAACGACAGACACGTCGCAAAACGGCAGCGACGTGGACCCTGATGGCGATGGTGATCCGACAAACAACGATGAGCCTACCCCCATACAGGTCGGCAACCCTCAGATTGGTCTAGCCAAGGCGATTTCTCCCATCTTGCCCGTACCCGGCCAGCCTGGGTTCTTTGATTTCGATATTGCCTATGTTGTTGCGAATACAGGTGATACGGTTCTGACGAATGTCCAGGTTACCGATGACCTACAGGCAGTCCTAATTGATAGCCCGACTAGCGACGGAGCGGATGGTTTTACCGTCCAAAACGTTGTAGTAGATGCCTTTAGCGGGGATCCGGCCAATGCTCCAACTGCTAATACTGCCTACGACGGTAATGCCGATCAGAATCTGTTTACTACTGCACCCAATGTGTTTGCGGCTGGCGATACAGCTACCGTAACCGTATCGGTGCGGGTTGACCTCAGGAGTGACGGTCTCTTGGCAACTGAGAACTCGTCGACAGCAACCGGTATCGACCCCAACGGTGGAACGGTATCCGATACTTCTCAGAACGGTCCCAACGTTGACCCAGACGGCAACCTTGATCCCACAGACAACAACGATCCCTCACCCATTGAGTCGGTAAGTCCTGAGGCCAACTTAGTACTGGTGAAACGGATTACGGGTGTCTTCCGGCAGGGGACAGCTGTTCCTGTGCAGGGCATCGGCAGCTTTAATGATCAGCCTGATGATGCGACGGATACGGACCTCCGGGATGCGTTTGCGGCGATCGGGGTGCCTAACCAACCCGCAGGTTTGTTTGAGTTGCCCTCTGGGTTTGAGCTCCAGCCGAACGACGAGGTAGAGTACACCGTTTTCTTCTGGAATGACAGTGCGTCTGTAGTCAATCAGCTGCAAATTTGTGACGAGCTACAGCCCCCGAGCGTTCTCAATACCGCAGCTGGGTTTGATCTGGCGCCCGTGGGGCCATTGGCTGAGCCGTTCTTCGGGAATGCTGGAGGAGTCGTGCAGGGTCAGTCTCCCGGCGCGCCGCTGGCTGATTTCTGTATTTCAGCCCCTGGTATCTTCCCATTTGGCCCACCCGGACCGGCAGGAGGATTGGGCGTCGGTGCGGGTGGCGGTGTCACGGCAGGTGAATTCACGGTTCCTGCAAACGAATTCGGAGCTATCCGTTTCCGGGTAAGGCTTCCGTAAGCTTTATGGAGCATAGAGACGCGAAGTTCACGTCTCTATGCTCTGTGGGCTATGAAGGTGAATCTTGTCCTTTGCCACAGCGTGCCGCTATCGGTGCGTCACCACTAATATCGCAAGCACGGTTTTGAATGGGAAGGTGACGGGGTGAGCGATCGCTCACCCCTGATGCGCTTGTAGCGAGTCCTCTCTACCCGATGAATAGGGGCCTAAATGTGTTCTCTTTTGCCTATCCATTCGATGTGCAGTCGTTAAACAAGATAGCGGCCTGAGTACGATCGCGCACCTCTAGCTGACTCAGAATGCTACTCACATGGTTTTTAACTGTACTTTCTGAAAGGAAAAGCGTGGTAGCAATCTCTCTATTGTTCAGACCGTCGGAGATTAGTGATAGAACCTCCTTTTCTCGCGATGTGAGCCCGTCAAGAAGGGCTTGCGCTTTCGGTGCTTGTGGCGACGGGGTCGGTTTGGCAGCATGGGAAATCGCCTTTGACAACAGCCCTGGCCCCATCTGCGTGTAGCCCTTACTCACCGCTCGAACAGCTTGAGCTAGCACATCAGGTTCTGTATCTTTCAATAGGTAGCCAATAGCCCCTGCTCGAACTGCTTTGCCAACAAAATCATCCTCGTCAAATGTTGTCAGGACCAACACTTTTACGTCAGGAAACTTAGCGACAATATCGTGCGTTGCAGCGATACCATCCATCACAGGCATGCGCAAATCCATGAGGACAACATCGGGAAGTAGTGCTGACGTTTTTTCTAGCGCAACTTTACCATTCTCAGCTTCACCAACCACCTCAAAATCATCATTGAGTTCTAGTAAGCTCTTGAGTCCC